>WBUW01000478.1 GCA_008933495.1 Pseudorhodoplanes sp. | reverse complement strand
GTTCAAGTCGGTCGGCACCGCGATCGAGGACCTCGCGGCGGCGATGCTGGTGTGGCGGCTCATCGGATCGTAAGTGGGACAAAAGCTGTCGCCGAGTGTAGAAACCATCTGAAGAGCAGACCAATGACCCTCCTCGTCAAAATCTGCGGCCTGAAAACGCCCGAGGCACTTGACGCCTCGCTGGCGGCCGGCGCCGACATGGTCGGCTTCGTGTTCTTCCCGCCGTCGCCGCGCAATATCGGCTACGAAGCTGCCCGCTCGCTGGGAGCGCGCGCGGAAGGCCGCGCCATCAAAGTCGCGCTGACCGTCGATGCCGACGACCTCACGTTCGAGCGCATCGTCGAAAGCCTGAAACCCGGCATGCTTCAGCTTCACGGCCAGGAGACGCCGGAGCGGGTCGCGGTGGTGCGGACGCGGTTCGGCCTGCCGGTGATGAAGGCGCTGCCGGTCGCCGAGCGCGCCGACCTGTCCCCCATCCGCCTGTACGAGAAGGTTGCCGACCGGCTTTTGTTCGATGCGCGGCCCCCGCGCGGGGCGACCCGGCCGGGCGGGCTCGGGCGCTCGTTCGACTGGACCCTGCTGAAAGGCCTTGATCCGGCGGTTCCATTCATGCTTTCCGGTGGTCTCGATGCCGGCAATGTCGCCGAGGCGCTGGCCATAACAGGGGCGCCGGGCGTCGACGTCTCCTCCGGCGTGGAGCGCGTGCCGGGAGAGAAGGACCCTGATAAAATTCATATCTTTGTGCGCGCCGCGCGGGAGGGCTATGCCCGTGCGCAAACGATGAAAGTTGCGAGTAACGCATGACCATCCAGCAGCCCAATTCCTTCCGCACCGGCCCCGACGAGACCGGCAAGTTCGGCATGTTCGGCGGACGCTTCGTCGCCGAAACGCTGATGCCGCTGATTCTCGAACTCGAAAATGCCTATGCCGAGGCGCGCCGGGACCCCGCGTTCCAGAAAGAAATGGACGGGTATCTCGTGCACTATGTCGGGCGGCCGAGCCCGCTCTATTTCGCCGAGCGCCTGACCGAGCACCTGCGCGCGGCGTCCGCGCGGGCGGGCGGCTCCGGCGGCGCCAAAATCTATTTCAAGCGCGAGGAACTCAACCACACCGGCGCCCACAAGGTGAACAACGTGCTTGGCCAGATCATGCTGGCGCGCCGCATGGGCAAGAAGCGCATCATCGCGGAGACCGGCGCCGGGATGCACGGCGTCGCCACCGCGACGCTCTGCGCGCGCTTTGGCCTCGACTGCGTGGTCTATATGGGCGCGGTCGATGTCGAGCGGCAGAAGCCGAACGTTTTCCGCATGAACATGCTGGGCGCCGAAGTGCGCCCGGTGCAGTCCGGTTCCAGGACGCTAAAGGACGCCATGAACGAAGCCCTGCGCGACTGGGTCACCAATGTCGAGAGCACGTTCTATTGCATCGGTACGGTTGCCGGTCCGCATCCCTATCCGATGCTGGTGCGCGACTTCCAGTCGATCATCGGGCGCGAGACGCGCGAGCAGATGATGGCGGCGGAGGGACGGCTGCCCGATTCGCTCGTCGCCTGCATCGGCGGGGGATCGAACGCCATGGGCCTCTTCCATCCCTTCCTCGACGACACGCAGGTCGAGATTTACGGCGTCGAAGCGGCCGGGCACGGCCTATTGACCGGCTTGCATGCGGCCTCGATCGCCGGCGGCCGGCCGGGCGTGCTGCACGGCAACCGCACCTATCTGCTGATGGACGACGACGGCCAGATCAAGGACGCCCACTCGGTTTCGGCCGGGCTCGATTATCCCGGCATCGGGCCGGAACATTCGTGGCTGCACGACATGAAGCGCGTGATCTACCTGTCGGCGACCGACGACGAAGCGCTCAACGCATTCCGGCTCTGCAGCAGGCTCGAAGGCATCATCCCTGCGCTCGAGCCGGCGCACGCGATCGCCAGGGTGCTCGATCTCGCGCCCAAGAAACCGAAGGATCATCTCATGGTGGTCAACCTGTCCGGCCGCGGCGACAAGGACCTTGCCTCAGTTGCCCAGCATATGGGGGGAACACTGTGACGACGCGCATCGACAAGAGGTTCGCGGACCTGAAGAAGGAAGCGCGCGCCGCGCTCGTCACGTTCCTGATGGCGGGCGATCCCGATCTTGAGTCTTCGCTTGCGATCATCGCGGCTTTGCCGAAAGCGGGCGCCGATATCATCGAAATCGGCATGCCATTTTCGGACCCGATGTCGGACGGGCCGACCATCCAGGCCGCCGGCGTGCGCGCGCTCAAGAGCGGGACCACGCTGCGCAAGACGCTGGAACTGGTGCGCGCGTTCCGCAAGGGCGACCGGGACACGCCGATCGTGCTGATGGGCTATTACAATCCGATCTATATATACGGGGTCGACCGGTTTTTGTCCGACGCAATCGGTGCCGGCGTGGACGGGCTGATCGTGGTCGATCTGCCGCCCGAGGAAGACGATGAACTGTGCAAGCCGGCGCTGAAAGCGGGCCTGAATTTCATCCGCCTGGCGACGCCGACGACCGACGACAGGCGCCTGCCGGCCGTGCTGCAGAACACGTCGGGATTTGTCTATTACGTGTCGATCACCGGCATCACGGGCTCCGCGGCGCCGGATGCCGATCGCGTCTCGCAGGCGGTCGTGCGTATCAAGAAGCACACCGACCTGCCAGTTGCGGTGGGGTTTGGGGTACGCGACGCCGCGCGCGCGCGCGCCATCGCCCAGGGTGCGGACGGTGTCGTGGTCGGGTCGGCGCTGGTCGAGGCGC
>WBUW01000477.1 GCA_008933495.1 Pseudorhodoplanes sp. | reverse complement strand
GGGGATCGTCGAGCAGGTCATGGGCGAAGCGCCAGCCGGCCAGCGACCAGGCATCGCCATGGACGATGCCGATCCGCAGCGCGCCGACCCGCGCCACACGATGCATCGGCAGGGCCGCGAGCCGTTCGGCCGCCCCGGCTTGTGCGCGGGCGACGCTGCGCAGCGCGGCAAGGATGTCGTTCGAGCGGTTGACGGTATCGTCGGAGACGCTGTCGGGATAGGCGCAGCCGCATCCCGCGCCGATGTCGCCTGTCCGCGCGATCTCGGTCTCGACATTGCCGCGCAGCGCGCGCCACGGCGTCACGCGACGTTCGATCTCGGCGAACCAGGCCGCATCGGCATCGAACCAGTGAAAGTCGCCGTTGAATACGACCGTCACCGGAGCGCGCTCGGCCGCCGCCATGCCCTCGATCTGGTCGAGGGCGGCGGCATTGCCGTACAATCCGCCGATGATATAGAGCGCCTCGGCTTCGAATTCGTGCCGACGGCCGAACAGCGCCGGCCGGTAGCGATAGTCGAACGGACACATGCGGCCGGCGCCGCCGGGAGCCGCGGCGGGGGCGGGCGGAATGCGCAACCGTGCCGTCATTCGGCGGCTTCCTTGAGCGCGCCGCCGCAGCCCGATCCCTGGCCGGCGGTGCAGCCGAAGCAATGGCCGGCGACGCGGATCGGATTGCCGCTCAGGTCGCGATCGACCAGATCGGAAAGATGAATGGGCGCGCGGCCGTTATGGCGCAGCGGTAGCTCAAGCATCTGGTTGAAGTCGCAGTCATAGACATAACCGCGATAGTCGACCGAAATCAGCGTGCGGCACATGACGTGATCGAGATTGGCGTCGGCATGGGCGCCCTGCAGCAGCGCGAGATAGGAATCGAACTGCTTCTTGGAGATCAGCATCGAGCCGAAGCGCTGGATCGGCATGTTGGCCAGTGTGTAAAGCTGGTTGAAGCGGATGCCGTGCCGCGTCCCGAGGATGCGCTTGTAGTCGGCTTCGAGCGCATCTTGCCGCGGCGGCAGCACCGGACCCTGCGGGTTATAAACGAGATTGAGAACGAGCCCGCTCGTCTCCTCGCCGTAGCCGAGCGCGTTCAGGCGCCGCAGTCCGCGCAGCGAAGCCTCGAACACGCCCCTGCCGCGCTGGGCGTCGACATTGTCTTCCAGATAGCAGGGCAGGGACGCGACGATCTCGACCTGCTGGGCGGCGAGAAAGGCCGCGAGGTCTTCCTGGCCTTCGACTTCGAGAATAGTCAGGTTGCAGCGGTCCATGACGCGGACCCCGCGCTCGCGGGCGGTGGTCACCAGCCGTCGGAAATGCGGATTGAGTTCGGGCGCGCCGCCGGTGATATCGAGCGTCGAAACCCGCTGCCGTTCGAGGAAGGCGATGACCGCGTCGATCGTCTCGCCCGCCATTTCCTCGGTGCGGTTCGGTCCGGCTGCGACGTGGCAATGCACGCAGGACTGGTTGCAGCGATAACCGACATTCACCTGCAGGGTATCGAGGCGGCGGCGGGCGAGGGCGGGAAATGGAATCCTGTCGAGCAGCGGTCCGGGATTATGCATGCGGCAAGCTGGCACGGATGGGCGGCGCACGGCTACCCCGACATGCGCCGCGCGGGACAAATCCGTGTGAGCGATTTGTGAGCTATGTCCGCCGCGCGTCAGCGGCCGCATTCTGCGGCCAGAGATCGAGCGAGAGGAGACCGAAAGCCGGCAGCTTCAAGGCCGGATTACGCAGGTCCAGACCGACCACGAGGCCAAGCACATTGACCTCGATGCCTTCCACCCAGCCGAGCTTGCCGCCGAGCAAGCCCCACAGGTTCACTTCGAATCCGGTTCCGCTATCGGTCCAGCCGACATGAATATCCGGCCGGAAATCGCGGCCGATCGCATTCGGCGGCAGGGCCGCCTTCATTTCGGGCACCGCGCGCAGGATGGTCGCGATGAAGCTGTTGCTGTTGGGACCGGGCCACAGCCGGTAATCGCCAAACCCGGAATAGCGATAGTCGCGAACGGCCGCTTCGATTTTCGGCATCAATGCCTGCGCCTGCGCGCCCGTCAGGTCGGCGACGACGGTCGGCGCGGTGCCATACCAGCGCGCGTCGGGCGCCCAGCCGTTCTGGCGTACCGGCCGGCCCCAGCCGACCACGTCGTAGCGGGTCCAGCGATCGGCATTCTCGCGCTTGAACACGATCCAGCTATGCACCGCGAGCACGCCCTTCCAGCCGCCGGCGCGCCCCGACATGACGAGGATGCGGGCGTCCGGATGCGCGGGCGCATCCGGCAGGCTGCCGGTGCTCGCCCAGTTGGCCTCGCGGAAACTGCGCGGGCGATCCTCCAGGCTGAACAGCGCGGCCTTGGCCGCGATCGGCACGAACAGCAGGGCGAGAAAACCGAACAGCATGGAGCGGCGGCCGAACCGGCGGGGCGTGCGGTGGAGGGACGTCATGGCGTTCTCAGCGAAAGCGGGATGACTTTTCCTCGAATCGTCATCCCGCTTCAGCTCTTTGTTTGAGCATGCTCTTGCCCGAAAACCACTTCACATTTTTCCGGATCATGCTCTACGAGCGGTTTCGGACGGAATCGTGGCGCATGCGGCCGCCTTTCCAAACCTTAATCCGGTTGGCGCCGTGCCTGCCGGCGAAAGGCGGCAAGCATTGCGCACAGGACCGTCTGCCCGGCGGCCGCCAGTCGTTCAAGCGACGGCGGCCGGTTGCGCGGCCGGGGACGCCGGCCGGGATGTGCGATCGGCGGAATATGCACGAAGGCCAC
>WBUW01000476.1 GCA_008933495.1 Pseudorhodoplanes sp. | reverse complement strand
CCGAGCAGGCCGCGAAAGAGAAGAAGCTCGACATCCGCATCGGCCGCTTCCCGTTCGTCGGCAACGGCAAGGCGGTCGCGCTCGGCGAGGACCAGGGGCTCGCCAAGGTGATATTCGACAAGAAGACCGGCCAGCTTCTGGGCGCGCATCTCGTCGGGGCGGAGGTGACCGAGCTGATCCAGGGCTTCGTGGTGGCCATGAATCTGGAGACCACGGAAGAAGAACTGATGCACACGATCTTCCCGCATCCGACCATCTCGGAGACAATGAAGGAAGCCGTGCTCGACGCCTATGGGCGCGTGCTGAATATGTGACCCGGTAACCGGAGCGACGTTGCGCAGCCACAAGTTGCGCAACGTGTTGCGCCGATGAATTTCGTGCCTTGGCGGCGAATCGGGGGTACTTCTTCAAGCAACGGAATGCAACGCATCCCGAGTTGGAAGCGGCGGGACAGGCATGACCAGCCAGTGGACGGTTGCCAACCCACGCCAGGCCGGGTCCGCCTTTGATTTCCTCGAAAAGATCAATCGCTGCACAGACATTGATCAGGCGATGGATTGCGCCGCGGCGGAATTTGCCCGGCGCGGCTTCAACACCATATTTGTGGCCGGCTTGCCGCGCGGCAACGAGACGCTCGACCAAGCCGTGCTGGCATTCCGCACACCCGCGTCCTTGATGGGCTATTACCGGACCAAGCGGATCATCGAATTCGATCCGATCATCAAACGCACCGGTCGGTCGCTGATGCCATTTGAATGGAGCGAGGTCCGCGACCTGCGAGACGATGATCCCCGCGTGCGAGAGCTTTGGGGCGTGCGGTCCGAATTCTCGCTGCATAACGGCTTTGTTGTCCCCATTCACCGCCATGTGTCGGGGCCTGCAGGCGTTTCGCTCGGCACCGACAAGGCGCAGGACGAAATCCGCAACAAGCCCGATCTTGCGCTCATGGCGCTCTATCTGTTCGACCGCGTCGCGTGCCTGTGCGGCGCCGAGCGCAAAGCGCCCGGCCTGACCGAGCGCGAAAAGGAGGTGCTGACCTGGGTCGCGGTCGGCAAGACGGCGTGGGAGATCGGCGAAATCCTCGGCATTGCCAAACGCACCGTGGACGAACACACCCACAGCGCCGGCCGCAAGCTCGGGGCGGTCAACCGCGTCCAGGCCGTCGCCATCGCCCTGCGCAGCGGGTTGATCGCCGTGTGATCGCGGCCGCTGGCGCGGCGGCCGCCGCTCCGGCGCCCATCTTCACAAACGGCCCCGGCGGCTGTACCTGAGGGACTGGCGCCGCCGCCTGCGGCGGCCACGAGAGGGCTCATGGTCGTTGTACTCGATACGCTGAACCGCCCGCGCCATCCCGAAAAGGCGCATCGGCCGGACCAGCCGTTGCTGCCCAAGCCGGCCTGGATCCGCGCCAAGGCGCCGGTTTCACGCGGCTATGGGCAGACCCACGCCATCGTGCGCGCCAACGGACTGCATACGGTGTGCGAGGAGGCCGGCTGCCCGAATATCGGCGAATGCTGGGATAAGAAGCACGCCACCTTCATGATCATGGGCGACACCTGCACGCGCGCCTGCGCCTTCTGTAACGTGCGCACGGGCCTGCCGGGGCCGCTCGACGCCGCCGAGCCCGAGCATGTGGCGCAGGCCACCGCCACGCTCGGCCTGTCGCATGTCGTGATTACCTCCGTCGACCGCGACGACCTCGACGACGGCGGGGCGGAGCATTTCGCGCACACGATCAGCGCCATCCGCGCGCGCTGCCCGCGTACGACGGTCGAGGTGCTGACCCCGGATTTCCTGCGCAAGGACGGCGCCCTTGAAACCGTGGTCGCGGCCAGGCCGGACGTGTTCAACCACAATCTCGAAACCGTGCCCTCGCGCTACCTCGCGGTGCGGCCGGGCGCCCGCTATTTTCATTCGCTGCGCCTGCTCCAGCGCGTGAAGGAGCTTGACCCTTCGATGTTCACCAAGTCGGGGATCATGGTCGGGCTCGGCGAAGAGCGCAACGAGGTGCTGCAGCTCATGGACGACCTGCGTTCCGCCGAGGTCGATTTCCTGACCATCGGCCAGTATCTGCAGCCGACCCGCAAGCATCATGCGGTCGTCCGCTATGTCACGCCCGACGAATTCAAGGCCTATGAGGTCACAGCCTATGCCAAGGGCTTCCTGAAGGTCGCGGCGTCGCCGCTGACCCGCTCCTCGCATCATGCCGGGGAGGACTTCGCGGAGCTGCAACGCGCGCGCGCGGCCCGCACCACGCGCTGAGCCGCCATGCCGGAATTCTCCGCGCGCCGCCGCGTCCGCCATTCCGCCGCGCAGATGTTCGATCTGGTAGCCGATATCGAGCGCTATCCGGAATTCGTTCCGCTCTGCCGCGACCTGAAGGTGCGCAAACGCATCGAGGAGCCGGAAGGCGTCGTCGTGCTCGTCGCCGACATGACGGTCGCCTACAAGCTGATCCGCGAAACCTTCCGCAGCCGCGTCACGCTCGACCGGCCGAACCTGCAGATCCTGGTCGAGTATCTCAACGGCCCGTTCAGCCACCTGGAAAACCGCTGGGAATTCCACCCCGCCGGCGAGCGCCTCTGCGACGTTTCGTTTTTCATCGCCTACGAATTCCGCAGCCGCGCGCTCGGCCTGCTGATGGGCGCGATGTTCGATACGGCGTTTCGCGGCTTCGCGGCCGCGTTCGAGAAGCGGGCCGACCGCATCTACCGCACTTCGGCCGGCTGAACCGGCGCCCGCTCAGGCCGCCTTCGGTTGATCCGAAAA
>WBUW01000475.1 GCA_008933495.1 Pseudorhodoplanes sp. | reverse complement strand
ACAGGCGCGCCGGATCGGCGCCGCTCTGCTCGCGCACGCGCGCATAGGCCGGAATGAAGGCGGCGTTGAAAGCCCCCTCGGCGAAGATCGCGCGGAAATGATTGGGCAGCCGCAGCGCGACAAAGAATGCATCCGCCACCGGCCCCGCCCCGAGGATCGCCGCCAGCATCACATCGCGCAGAAACCCGGTAACGCGCGAGACGAGCGTCAAGCCGCCGACGGTGAAAATATGTCTGATCATGCGAAAATCCCGCGACGGCGGTTCCGAACCGCCGTCGGCCGGCCAGTTATACGCGAAACGCGGAACGCCGCGCCCCGACGGGCCGGCACTCAGCGGCCGAGCGCCCGGCGAACCGCCGTAACGATGCGATCCTGCGTCGGTTCGTCGAGATAGGCATGCATGGGCAGGCTGATCACCTGTCCGACGATCGCGTCGGTCACCGGAAGTCCGCCCTCGGCCGCGGGAAAGTGCCTATAGGCGACCTGGCCGTGCAGCGGAATGGGATAATAGATCGCGGTCGGAATGCCCTGCGCCTTCAGGGCTTCGGCCAAAGCATTGCGCCGGCCGGCCGGCAGCCGGAGCGTATATTGCGCCCAGACCGAAGTGTAACCCTCTGGCACCTGCGGCACGATCGCAACGTCGCCGAGCGCTTGCGCATAGCGCTGCGCGACTCGGTTGCGGGCGGCAATCTCGTCCGGGAAAATTTTCAGCTTCTCGATCAGGACGGCGGCCTGGATCGTATCGAGCCGCGCTGTAAGCCCGATGCGGATATTGTCGTACTTGTCCTTGCCCTGGCCGTGGATGCGCACGCTCCTGAGCCGGCCGGCGAGCGCATCATCATCGGTCAGCACCGCCCCGCCATCGCCGTAACAACCGAGCGGCTTGGCGGGAAAGAAGCTCGTCGCCGTTGCGTGCCCGAACGTGCCGATCTTGCGCCCGTTGTAAGTAGCGCCAAAACCCTGCGCGGCATCGTCGAGTACGAATAGGCCGTCTTCCTTGGCGACGACCGAAACGGCATCGTGATCGGCGGGCAAGCCGAACAGATCGACTGGAATGACGGCTTTCGGCCGCAACCCAATTTTTTTTGCCGTGGCGACGGCCCGTTTCAGACTCTCGGGATCGATATTAAACGTATCAGTCCGCACGTCGACAAAAACTGGCGTCGCCCCGAGCAGAGCCGCGGCTTCGGCGGTCGCACAAAACGTAAAAGACGGGCAGAATACCGCGTCGCCCGGCCCAACCGCCTCCGCCATCAGGGTCATGATCAGGGCGTCCGTGCCGCTCGCGCAGGACACCACATGTTTGGCGCCGCAGAACGCGGCGAGCTTCTGCTCGAATTCAAAGACCTCCGGCCCCATCAGGAATTGGCAATGCGCCAGCACACGCCCGACCGCCTTGTCGATCGCGTCTCCGAGCCGGCGGCGTTGCGCGGCGACGTCGACGAACGGAATGGGCGCGGTCTCGAGACGGGCGTGCTGGTTCATGGTTGTCACGATTGCCGGGAAATGGATGAAACGTTCAGCCTGCGGCAAGCCGCGGGCCGCGTTGGGGAGTTGTGGTCGCGGGCTGGCGGCCCTCGAGACAGCGCATCGCGATTGCGAGGCTTTCGACACCTTCCTCGCCGGTGACGGCGGGCGGCATGCCGGTCTTGATGGCGCGCACGAAGGCCATCAGTTCGGCACGCAAGGGCTCATCGTGCCCGACCGATAGGTGGCGCATCGAATAGCTGCCGTCGGGCTGGAAGCCGAAGCATTCGGTCACCTGCCGTGTCAGAAGATCGCCGATCAGATACTTGCGGCGGGTCGCGACATGCACGGTGCGCGCCTTGAAGGGCGTCAGCCAGTTGGTATTGATATGCGCCAGCACCCCGGACGCGGTGCGGAATTGCAGCAATGCGATGTCCTCGCGCTCGGCGACCGCGTTCGACAATTGCGGCTGGACTTCGATGATATCCGAATCGGTGAACCAGCGGATCAGGTCGATGTCGTGAACGGCGAGATCAATCACGACGCCGACATTCGACATGCGCGGCGGAAACGGACCGACGCGCGTGATGGCGATCGACAGGATATCCTCGTTTTCGAGCGCCTGCTTGATGGCCACGACCGCGGGATTGAAGCGCTCGACGTGCCCGACCATCAGCGTCATCCCGGCGCGCCGCGCCTCGGCGATGATCTCGCGGCCCTCGTCGACATTGGTCGCGATCGGCTTTTCGATCAGCACATGCAAGCCGCGCCCGATACACTCGAGCGCGATAGTGTGATGCAGGTGCGTCGGCGCGGCAATCGTTACCGCCTGGGGCTTGAGCTCGAGCAGGGCCTTGTAATCGTCCAAAGCCGGACAGCCGAGAATGCGGGTGACAAGATCGCGCTGCTGCGGATTGGGATCGGCAACGCCGACCAGTTCGATATCGGGAAGTCCGGCAAAAACGCGGGCGTGGTTGGCCCCCATGATGCCTGCGCCGATCACGCCGACGCGCAGCGCTTGAGCGCTGTTCTTGACCGCCTTGACCATCGCTACCCTACCCCCGCACCGCTCCTAGGACCGGCCGAAGTCCACTAGCACGCCCGGCGGCCCGCTGGCGACGCCCGCTGAGCCGCTCACGAACACGTTTTCGTTCAAATGGTTACAATATCAACGGGACGCATGGTGAGCGTTCCGGCACCGCAAGTCCGCGCTGCCGGCAACCGGGCGTTAACATTCTGATTCACCTGACGGCTTTGTAATTCTCCGGGCCGACCAATCCCGCAGGTTCACTCGCCAATGACC
>WBUW01000013.1 GCA_008933495.1 Pseudorhodoplanes sp. | reverse complement strand
CACTAGGGGTCCCCGCGAGGAGCTCGCTGACGGTCCGGGCCGCACGCCCGGACGAAAGCGCGGCCCGGCGCCGGAGTGAGAACGCCGCAGGAGCAGTCAAGCTTGCGCAGGCTGCGCAAACTTGCCTGCGGACGGAGCGCCGCAAGGCGCCCGCGCCATCGCAAGGTGGTGCGGCTACTGAAAGGACAGGTGCGCCCGGCGGCGCTCCGTCCCCCTTCGCCGTTGCCGGCGAAGGGAAAGCCAAAGCAGAACCCGGGCGCCTTCGCGCCGCGGGAACGATGCAGTTTGTCCGGATGCGTCGCGAAAAGAAACGCCGCCGGCCGTCGCGGCCCGCCTCGCCCGCGCGGGCTTAAAGCATGATCCCGAAAAGTGTGCAGCGGCTTTCGGAAAAGATCATGCTCAAACAAAGAGCTAAAGCGGGATGTCGATTCGAGGAAAAATCATCCCGCTTTGGACCGTGATCCGTTCAGATTGAATCGGATCACGGTCCGGATTCTTTAGTTTTTCGCGCGATCTCTCGCCGAACCGGTACCCACTTCGGCGGATCGCGCTCTAAAAGCGATGCGGCCGGGGCCCGCGCGTAATCTCGATGCCGCCATGCGCCGCAAGACCGGTTGCCGCCTGCGTTTGCTCGCTCTGCGCGCGGACCGCCGGTCCGGGTGGCGGCAGGATGCGCGCAATTTAAGTCGAATTAATCCGATCTTCGAGGCAAAGTCCGCCGGCCGCTTTCAGGATGCGGCAAGCCGGGCTTTCTATTCTCCCGCGCATGACAGACTTCCGCTCCCGCCACATCATGCGCCGCAAGGCGACGATGCGCGCCCTGCGCGAACGCGACCGCCGGCGCGCGGTCGCGGTCGGCGTGGTGCTCACCGGAGCGCTCGCCGCCGGGATCCTTTCCGGCGCCTATTTCGCCCGCTCAATGGCCACCGCACGCGCCGTCTCCCATTCGGCATTTCTCGCGCAGGCCGAGGAATTGCGGACCGGAACGATCCTGTTCGTTCCGCTGGAAGGCAATGTCTGTCGCCAGCGTGTCATCGACAACGCGACCTGGCGCATGGCCGATGCCGGCAGCGTGGCCTGCGACGAGGCGGTGTCGTGGAACGCCAGCGCGCCCGGGCAGAAATATTTCGTGGCGGTGCGGGTCGACGCGATCCGTTCGGGCTTTCGCGCGAAATAACCGCACGCGGAGTTCGCCGCCGATCCCGCCGGCCTGTCGGCAAGAACCAAACGGCGGGCCGAAGCCCGCCGCCCGTTTCGTGCGCCGAAACCGGTGCGCGCCGGTCAGTTGCCGACCGCGTCGGCGACACACTTTTTCATGTGGCTGTCCTTGGCCGCGCCGGCCAGTTTCTTCGCCGCCGAATCCTTCTCGCAGGCGGCCTTGGCGTCCGTCTCGCACTTGGTCATGAAGCTCGTCAGCGCCGCGCCGGCGAGCTTCTTGTTTCCGGCCTCGACCTTGCACGACGCCGCCAACGCGGCGCCCGAGACCAGCGAAAGGGCCGCCGCAAGCACGATAACCTTCATCGATTCCTCCTGAGCGGGATGCGCCGGCCGGGACATCCGGAGCGCCGATCCCGCGCGCATGTCGCGCGCCAACCATGGCCGCTCTGCGACAAAGACGATCGGCCAACAGGAATTATTTTCCGGACGCGCGCGATTCTGTCGGATCGTTCAGGCGGCCGCCGGCGCGCGGCGTTAACGATTCCTGCGTGTGCGCGGTGTAGGGTAAGCCATCCCGCTCCGAACCGGTTGCAGGACATGTCCGGCAAGCCCAGGTCTCACCGTCGCGATCGCAACCGCGCCCTTGCGGTCGGCACGCTGTTGCTCGGCGTCTGCGCGAGCAGCGTCTATTTCGCCAGCCACGCGGTTCGCACCAGCGACACGCTTCCGCACCGGATCGCCCTGCAGGCGGGCAAGGCCGATGCGCCTGCCGCCGGCGCGCCCGACAGGTCGCCGCAATTCGACGACGACCTCACCACCGGTTCGATCCTTTTCGTCCCCGATACCGGCAATGTGTGCCGGCGCCGGCTGATCGACAACCGGACCTGGACCATTCGCGACGACGGTTATGTCCGGTGCGAGGAGGCCGCGTCCGGCCTGATGGCGCAACGGGCGGGGCAATATTCAGCGACCTCGCGCGTCGATGCGATCCGCGGAGGATTTTTCCGGCGATAGGCCGACGCGCCGGCTGCGCCCGGCGCGCTATTTTCGCTTGCGCCGGAGAGTCCTCGGCTCGGTCGGCTGCGCCGGGGCGATCATGAATTCGCCGGCGCCGACGCGCCGCGCGGCGGCCGGAGTTCCGGCCGGGCGGGTGAATTCGGGACGGACCGGGCTTGGCCCGGCCGCGACGCCGGTCGAGTTCTGCGTTTGTGCCAGCGCACTGCCGATCATGAGCAGGCCGGCCGCGCCCGAAACCAGGCCGGCGCATACCCGATTTGTACAGAAAGCATTGGTCATTTGTATCCATCCTGCCTAATGGTCGCGGAATCGACCGATCCGATCATCGCAATGATTTGTGGTCGTCCGTAGCCCCCCGGTTCAACAATCAGCAAGCGGCCCGGGACGGTATCCTGACGGATGCCGGTGATTTTCTGCTTTCGAAGAACAATTTTTGAGTGATATGATGGTTTTAGACGCAAAATTTGCCAAACAATTTACCGAACTTGGTCACGATACTAGCACGCCCATGCTGACTCTCTTTGAGGGGGAAAACAGCGCCAGCGAAACCATCCGTTTCATCGAGGAAAAAGGCAGCGCGGGACTTTGGATCTGGGATCTGAAGGCGCGCAAATCGGAATGGTCGCGGGGCCTGTTTGCGTTGCTCGGCCTGCAGCCGGGAGAGGCGGAGCCATCCAACGAACTGTTCGAGTCGCTCACCCATCCGGAAGACCGCCGGCCGGCCGG
The DNA here is from genome assembly GCA_008933495.1 of Pseudorhodoplanes sp. GTDB lineage: Bacteria > Pseudomonadota > Alphaproteobacteria > Rhizobiales > Xanthobacteraceae > Pseudorhodoplanes. Next base: position 15,206 of record WBUW01000013.1, on the reverse strand, counting down.
CCAGATCAATCACATCATCGCCCACGCCCTGCCGATCAACCGGACGGTTCGGATCATCCGGCCCGACGGCCGCATCCGCTGGCTTCAGAGCCACGCCGAAGTCCTCGTCGACGGCAATGGCGTCCCCTTCAAGGTGGTCGGTGTCATGTTCGACGTCACCCATCACCACGAACGCCTTCAATTGCTCCAGGTCGCCGGCGACCGTTTCAACGCGCTGGTCAAGGCGTTGCGGGCCGCCATCTGGACCGCGCGGCCGGACGGCCGGGTCGTCGATTCATTCAACTGGACCGAGCTGACCGGCGAGAGCCCGGAGGCTTTTCTTGGAACCGGATGGCTCGATCTCGTGCATCCGGAAGACCGGCAGCACTCGATCGAAGCCTGGCAGACCGCGCTTGCCAACAAGACGACCTACGAGATCGAGCATCGCGCGCGCAACGCCGACGGCGAGTACCGCTGGTACAAGTCGCGCGCGCTGCCGGTGCTCAATACCGACGGCAGCGTGCGCGAATGGATCGGCGTATCCGTGGACATCACCGCGGCCAAGACCTGGCCGACGCCGCAGGAAGCGAACCAGCCGCTCACCGGCGCCCAGATCCGCGCCGCGCGCGGCGTCCTGAACTGGTCGGTCCGCGACCTCGCCGAAACCGCGGCGGTGTCCGGATCGACGGTCCGGCGCCTGGAGGAAACCGACGGGCCGGCAAGCCCCAGCGAAGCGGCCATTCCGGCCCTCCGCCGCGCGTTCGAAAAGGCCGGAATCGAATTCATTTTTCCGCCCGAGGGCAAACCGGGCCTGCGTCCGCGCTAAAGCGGGAGGACTTTTCTTCGAATCGTCATTCCGCTTTGGCGCGTTGTTTGAGCATGATCTTTCCGACACCCGCTTCACACTCTTCGGGATCAAGCCCTGACCGCGCGGCGCGATTTGTCGGCGGGCCTCGCTGGCCGCTACCGGACCGCACAAATTTTGCGAAGCCGGAGCCGCGCAATGTCCGCGGCGGTGAAATTTCTCTTAATCGAGCGGTAAATGCTGACGTGACATCGTGCCCCGGCTTGCGCGCAACGGCAGGCAAAGGACGATGTTATGAGCCAGGAAGTGCAGCGGCATCCGCCGGCCGGCGAGGACGTCAACGTGAACCGGCCGTCTTCCGCCATCGCCGATCTCGAATCGCTGATCGAACGCGTGCAGGACTGCGAGCGCGCCCTCGACCTGACGCATATTGCGCGCAGCGAGCCGGAGACCGACGACATCGTCTTTATCGATGATCTCGCCGACGTCCTCGCCAGCAATGCCTTGGTCAACGAACAATGCGCGGATTCGACCTCCACGGCGCTGGCCGCACGCTACAGCGCGATGGTCAAGGCCGCCCTGCACGTGCTCCTGCAGATCCGCCAGCTCCATCATGATCGCGTCGCGCCCGGCCCGGGAGGACGGGCCTGGCCCGAACGCTGATCCGCCCCGCAATCGCATTCGCCGGGCTCCGCTCTTGACGGCGCCCCCGCTGCATCGCAGGTGAGGAACCTGCGAAGGAGGCGGACCGATGCGCAGAGGGGTCATCATTGCGGCGGCCGTTGCCCTGCTGGCCGGCACAAGCGGCACCGCCGTCGCCAAGTGCCGCAGCTCGCAGAGTTTCGAGCGATGGCTCGACGACGTCCGCCGCGAGGCAATCGCCCAGGGCGTTTCCGCCCGCACGCTGGCCGCCGCCGCGCCCTATCTCGTCCATGACCAGTCGATTGTGAACCGCGACCGCGGCCAGGGTGTTTTCGCGCAGAGTTTCCTGCAATTTTCCGACCGGATGGCCGCCGCCTACCGCATGACCCGGGGCGCGGCGCTGATCAAGCAGCATGCCGCCACATTCGCGCGCATCGAACGGGAGTTCGGTGTCCCGCCGCAACCGATCGCCGCATTCTGGGGGCTGGAAACCGATTTCGGCGCCGTCCAGGGCGACCTGCCGACGCTGCGCTCCGTCACCTCGCTCGCCTATGACTGCCGGCGCTGGGAGCTGTTCCGCGAACAATTGTTCGCCGCGCTGAAAATCATCGACCGCGGGGACCTCACGCCCGAGGAGATGAAGGGGCCGTGGGCCGGCGAGATCGGCCAGTTCCAGTTTCTGCCGGCGCACTATTACGAGTACGCGGTCGACTATGACGGCGACGGCCGCCGCGATCTGCGGCGCAGCGTTCCCGACGCGCTCGGCTCCGCCGGCAACTTTCTGAAAAGTCTCGGCTGGCGTCGCGGCGAGCCGTGGCTGACGGAAGTACGGCTGCCGCAAAACCTGCCCTGGGATCAGGCCGACCTCGAAATCACCCATCCGCGCGCGCAATGGGCGCGCTGGGGCGTCACCCAGGCGAACGGCCAGCCGTTGCCGGGCGACGGACTTCCGGCCGCGCTGCTGCTGCCGATGGGGCGCACCGGCCCGGCGTTCCTCGCCTTCCACAATTTCCAGGTCCTGCTGAAGTGGAACCAGTCCCTCGTCTACACGACGACGGCCGGCTATCTGGCGATCCGCATTGCCGGGGCCCCGGCCGTCTCGCGCGGCCAGCCGAATATTCCGGTGCTGACCGCCCAGCAGGCGGCCGAGCTGCAGCGCCTGCTGAACGCGCGCGGCTACGACGCCGGCAAGGTCGACGGCAAGCTCGGCCTGCAGTCACGCGGCGCCGTCAAGAAAGCCCAGATCCGGCTCGGGCTGCCGCCCGACTCCTACCCCACCCCCGAGCTGCTCGAGCGGCTGCGCCGTTGACCGGTTGCGGCCCCGGCCCGAGACATGCGGAATCTGTATAGCTGCATCGCAACATAAAATCTTTTGCGACGCACAATGAAGGGTTATTTATTGACCAGGTTCATTTCTGGCTTTGCCAGAAGTATCAAAGGGATAAAGAGCCATGTTCCTTTCCAATCTGGTCCGTTTCCTTCGGCAGTGGCGGGCCTATGACGCAAGCCTTCGGGAACTTTCCCGGCTGGGCGACCGCGAACTGGCCGACATCGGAATCAGCCGCTCGGACATCGCGCGCATCGCGTGGGAACACGCCGAACGGGCCGCCTGATCCGCAAACGAACCGATCGTGAGGACGCCCGCCGCGGCGGGCGTTTTCATTTCCGCGAGCGGCTGACGCCGGCGCGCGAGTTGTGCCGCCGGCGCGCTTGCCCTAGCTAGGGGCCATGCTCTTGCCCGCGCCCGTCCATGTCGTCGGCGGCGGCCTCGCCGGCTGCGAGGCGGCCTGGCAGATTGCGTCACGCGGGGTCCCGGTCATCCTCCACGAGATGCGGCCCCACCAGATGACGGCCGCCCACAAGACCGACGGCCTGGCCGAACTGGTCTGCTCGAATTCCTTCCGCTCCGACGACGCGCAGACCAACGCGGTCGGCCTCCTGCACGAGGAAATGCGGCGGCTTGGCTCGCTCGTCATGCGCGCGGCCGATGCCCACCAGGTTCCGGCCGGCGCTGCGCTCGCGGTCGACCGCGCGGAATTCTCCGCAGCGGTGACCGCCGCGCTGCAATCGCATCCGCGCGTCACCATCGATCGTAGCGAGGTCGCCGGGCTGCCGCCGGAGGACTGGGACAAGGTCATTATCGCGACCGGCCCCTTGACCTCGCCTTCCCTTGCGTCCGCCATCCGCGCGGCAAGCGGCGAAGATGCGCTGGCCTTCTTCGATGCCCTCGCGCCCATCGTCCACCGCGACAGCATCGATATGGCGATCGCCTGGTTCCAGTCGCGCTACGACAAAGCCGGGCCCGGCGGTTCGGGCGCCGACTACATCAATTGTCCGCTCGATCGCGCGCAATATGACGCGCTGGTGGCGGCGTTGCTCAGCGCCGGGAAGACCACGTTCCACGAATGGGAAAAAGATACGCCGTATTTTGACGGCTGCCTGCCGATCGAGATCATGGCCGAACGCGGACCGCTGACGCTTCGCCACGGCCCGCTCAAGCCGGTCGGCCTCACCAATCCGCATGACCCGACGGTGAAGCCCTACGCGATCGTCCAGTTGCGGCAGGACAACCGGCTCGGCACCCTGTTCAACATGGTGGGCTTCCAGACCAAGCTCAAGCACGGCGAACAGGTACGTATTTTCCGCACCATTCCGGGGCTTGCGAATGCCGAATTCGCCCGCCTCGGCGGCCTGCATCGCAATACCTTCCTCAACGCACCGCGCCTGCTCGATGGTAGGCTTCGCCTGCGGGCGATGCCGCGTCTTCGCTTCGCCGGCCAGATCACCGGGTGCGAAGGCTATGTCGAATCGGCCGCGGTCGGATTGATGGCCGGGCGCTTCGCCGCCGCCGGGCGGCTCGGCGAACCGCTTGCGCTCCCGCCGCCCACGACTGCACACGGGGCGCTCCTGAACCACATAACCGGCGGGCACGTCGACACGATCGATCACGGCCCCCGCTCGTTCCAGCCGATGAACATCAATTTCGGACTGTTTCCTCCGCTCGCGCGTGTCCCGAGCCGCGATGTCGACGGCAAGCGCCTGCGCGGCAGCGCAAAGTCGACCGCCAAGAAACAGGCGCTCTCGGCCCGCGCGCTCGCCGATCTTGCGGTCTGGGCCGGCGCGCAATCGCGCGTGGCCGCCGAGTGACGATTCCAATTTTCGAACGTCCTGTTGTAGAACGCGCCCGGCCATGACCCAGACCGATACCCTGCCGCCGGAAGTCGCCGGACGATTCGTGAGCAGCGTCGTGCTCAAGCGCGACGTATTCTCCACCGTCGAGCGCGGATATTTCATGCATGACGCCGGCCGGGTCGAGGCGGTGCTGCGGCGGATCGACCTCGTACCGTGGTGGAGCTGCGGCCTCGCCTGGCATTTCCTTCATCGCGAAGCGCGCGCGCTTTCCATCGCCGGGCGCCATGCGATCGGCCCGGAACTCCTGTTTCGCGGCCGGCGTACGCTCGTGCGGAGCTGGATTGACGCGCTGCCGCTGCATATCGCCCGGCCCGAAGGCGACGCCGGCTATTTCCGTTCCGCCAAGCGCGCCCTGCGGCTTATCCATCGCGATCGCCTCACCCATAACGATCTCGCCAAGGAACAGAACTGGCTGCGCACGCCGGACGGGCGCGCCATGCTCACCGATTTCCAGCTCGCGACCCGCTTCTCGCGCCGTCATGCACTGTTCCGGATTGCGGCTTACGAAGACCTCCGCCACCTGCTCAAGCACAAGCGGCGCTATGTACCGGCAAGCCTTACTGCCGCCGAAAAGCGCGTGCTCGCGCGCAAGAGCCTGCCGACGCGCATCTGGATGGCGACCGGCAAGCGCGCCTATTACTGGATCACCCGCGGTATTCTGAACTTCACCGATCGCGAAGGCGGTGGCCCGCGGCTTGTGAATGACGCGCCGGCCCTGGTTGCGCACCTCAAGCAGCATGCCGCCGTCACCGATGCCGCGATCGTCGCCTTTCCCGACCGGCGCAGCGGCACCGGGCTTTATGCCTTTGTCGAGGGCCGCGCGCTCAGCGACACCACCCTGCTCGCGCATCTGGCGGCGCTGCCGCAGAAGGCGCCCGAGCGCCTGCAGATCGTCGAGGCCTTGCCGCGCGCCGCCGACGGGGCGATCCGCACCGATCTGCTCCAGCTCATCGCCATGAACCAGATCGACCTGATCGAACCGTTGCTGCGCGACGAATCCGAAAAGCAGATTGTCAACCGCATTGTCGCCGGCCGCCAGAACCTGCGCGACCGGTTCGCGTTCTGACCCGGTCAAAGCCGCGCCGGCAGATTGCGCGACGCCCGCCACAGGACCCATTGTCGCCGCCACGCCGGAAGCGGCGCCCTTGTGCGGCGCGCCAGCGTCGGCCGGATCAAGGCCAGCGGCAGAAACGCGGGCCATGCCGATGGCGGCGCATCGTGCAAGAGGACGCGGACGCGCTCGAGGTGCCGCTCGGCGAACGCTTTCAATTCGCCCTCGCTTGCTTCCCCCGCGCCGGCGAGACGGGCCGCGGCCCAGGCCTGCGTCGCGCCGATCGCGTTTGCCGCGGACGCAATCAGATCGCGGCAGTATGGTTCCTTGCCGCCATCGAGACACTGCGCGGCGGCCGTCAGGATCGCGCCGTGCGTAGCTGCCAGCCGGCGTTCGTCATCAGGCCGATGCGCCAGGGCCGGTTCGTGGAGGTGCGTGCGGCGACTATCGATCAGCCCGAGCATCAATGCCGGTGCAATGGCGTACCGCGCCAGCGTCTCGCGCAAGGCCAGCGCGACCGGGCTTGCTGCCGCCTCTCCGTCGCGCAACCCGGCAACGACGTCATGCCACCATTGCAGGCGGACTTCGCCGGCCAAAGGCTCGCGGACGCGATGCGCGACGCGGGCGGTCTCCAGATCGAACGCGTAGAGCGCGTGAAGTGCCGGGCGCACCGCTGCCGGCGCAAACAGGGTCGCGAGGAACCGGTCGCGGTCTTCCTCACGGACCATTTGCGCACAATACGAAAAGGCCTCGTCCATGGCACGACCTCAGTGCGCCCGCGCGATCAGTCCACGGCAATGAGCCCGGCGCCGACCTTGCGGCCCTCGGACAGCAGTATGTTGTAGGTGTTTGCCGCGTACGCGGTCCGCGTCACGTCCAGCGTCATGCCGAGGGTACGAAAGCGCGCGCGCAGCGCATCTGCAATGGGCTCGCTATGCCGGCCCGTGCCGAGGAAAAACATATCGAGCCGCCCGGCCTGCGCAAAGACACGCGCCAGCGCGTCCTGGGTCACATCGGACGCGCGCGTAACCTCCCAAGCCCAAATCCCGTCCGCCAGGCACAAGAGCGAACCGCGATGCGACATTCCGGCGAACCGGAAGCCGCCCTTGCCATAGCCTTCGATCGCTGCCGGGTGCGGATAGTGCGGCTGGTCCGGGCGTGTCACAATCAGCGGCGGCCGGTGGGCGACGGATCGCGGAAGCGCGCCGGGATGTCGTCCCTGGTGCCGGTTTCCTTTTCCTTCGCCTCCGGCCGCGCGGTGCCCACCCCGAGATAGATCAGGATCGGGGCGGCAATGAAGATCGAGGTATAGGTGCCGACCAGAACCACGCCGAACATCATGGTCGCGGTGAAGGAATGGATCGCCGGACCGCCGAACAAGAGCAGCGCCAGCAAGGCGAGCGTCACGGTCACGTGCGTGATGATCGAGCGCGACAGGGTCGAGTTGACGGAAATGTTGAGCAGGTCCGCCATCGACATTTTCTTGTAGCGCCGCAGCATCTCGCGAATGCGGTCGTAAATGACCACGGTATCGTTGAGCGAATAGCCGAGGATGGTCAGAAGCGCGGCGATCGAGGTGAGATCAAAATCGATCTGGGCGAGCGACATGAACCCGATCGTCAATACGAGATCGTGCACGTTGGCGATCATGGCGCCAAGCGCGAACTGCCACTCGAAGCGGAACCACAGATAGACCAGAATACCCAGAATTGCCGTCATCAGCCCGACGGTGCCGAAGGCGAGCAATTCGGTCGAAACCCGCGGCCCCACCACCTCCACGCGCCGGTACTCGATGTCGGCGCCGAGCGCCTGCCTCACCTTGGCGACCGCCGCCTGCTGCGCGGTGTCGCCGCCCGGCTGCTGCTGGATGCGGATGAGCACGTCGGTCGGCGCGCCGAATTGCTGCAACTGGACCTCGCCCAGTCCGAGCCCGTTCAGGGTCGTGCGCATCTGCGCGATGTTCGCCGGCCCGCTCCTGGACTGGACCTCCATCAGGGTCCCGCCGACGAAATCGATTCCGAAATTCAGACCGACGAAGAAATACAAAAGCATCGCCGCGATCGACAGCACCGCCGACAGCGGAAAGCTGATGCGCCGGAAGCGCATGAAATCGAACTTGGTATCGTCCGGAACAATGCGGAGGAGCGGAATGCGCAAGGCGGCCCTCGGGATGAATGCGTGCGTCAGATCGGGACCGTTTTCGGACGCCACCAGCGGAACCAGGCTGCGACCATCAAACGGGTAAGCGTGAAGGCAGTGAACACGGTCGTGATGATGCCGATACCGAGCGTCACGGCGAAGCCGCGGACCGGGCCGGTGCCGATATAGAACAGGACGGCGGCGGCGATGAAGGTCGTGATGTTGGAATCCATGATCGTCGCCAGGGCGCGCACGAACCCGGCATCGATTGCGCTGATCGGCGTGCGGCCGGCCCGCACTTCTTCGCGAATTCGCTCATAAATCAGCACGTTCGAGTCAACGGCGATGCCGACCGTCAGCACGATGCCGGCGATACCGGGCAGCGTGAGCGTCGCGTTGAGGAGCGAAAGAACGCCGAAAATCATCGCCACGTTGATGGCGACGGCGACGTTCGCAAACAGGCCGAACAGGCCATAGGTCGCGAACATGAACACCACAACCAACAGCGACCCGATATAGGCGGCGCGCGTGCCCTTCTCGATCGAATCCTGGCCGAGACCGGGGCCGACCGTGCGCTCCTCGATGATCGTCAGTGGCGCCGGCAAGGCGCCCGCCCGCAACAGGATGGCGAGGTCGTTGGCCTGCTGCACGGTGAAGCCGCCCGAAATCTGGCCCGACCCGCCGAGGATCGGCTCGCGGATCACCGGCGCGGAAATGACCTCGTTGTCGAGCACGATGGCGAACGGACGGCCGACATTCTCCTGCGTGGCCTGCGCAAAGCGCCGCGCGCCGTTCGAATTGAAGCGGAAGGTGACGATCGGCTCGCTCGTGCGCTGGTCGAATCCTGGCTGGGCGTCGGTGAGGTCCTCGCCGGAGACGACGATCCGCTTCTCGATCAGGTAGGGCTGGCGGTTTTCCGCGCGCGAGCCTTGCAGGATTTCGGAATCCGGCGGCACCCGCCCGGGCTCGGGCGGCGCCGACATGTCGACCATGCGGAAAGTGAGCTTGGCGGTCTTGCCGAGCAGGTCCTTCAGGCGCGACGGATCCTGCAGGCCGGGCACCTGGACCAGCACGCGGTCGGCGCCCTGGCGCGCGATCGACGGCTCGACCGTGCCCAGTTCGTTGACGCGCCGCTCGATGATCTGGATCGACTGGTCGACCGACTGCCGGATGCGCTCCAGCATCGCAGGTTCAGTCACCGTGAGCCGGAAAAGACCGTTCCCGGCATCGGCGATATCGACGGAGCGCTGCCCGGTCGGCCCCATGATGCCGCCGAGCGGCTGCGAGAGTTCGCGGAATTTGGTCAGCGCGAGCCCGGAATCAACACCCTCGCGGACGCGAAATTCGACGGTATTGCCGCGGATGACGGCCGCGCCGGGGCTGCCGAGGCGGTTTTCGCGGACGACGCGGCGCACGTCGTCACGCAACGCCTCGACCTTTTCCTTGCGCACGGCATTGGAATCGACCTCGAGCAGGATATGCGAACCGCCCTGCAGATCGAGCCCGAGCACGATGTGGCGCTGCGCCCATTTCGGCCAGCGCTCGACCACTTTATCCGGGAAGAAATTGGGAACCGCGAACAGGCAAACGAGCGCGGTAATCCCGAGAATCACCGCCGTCTTCCACCGCGAAAAATAGAGCATCGTCCCGGACCGTTATGACGCTGCAATCGGACGTAAGGCGGGCGGCGCGATCAGGCGTTGTCCTTGACCGGCTCGCCCTTGGTGCGCACCTCGGCAATCATCTGGCGGACCTGGCGGATGCGCACATCCTCCCCGATCTCCATCTCGACCTGGTCGTCGTCGATGACCTTGGTCACCTTGCCGATCAACCCGCCCGTGGTCACCACGGTATCGCCGCGGCGCAGGTTTTTAACCATTTCCTGATGCTGCTTCATGCGCTTCTGCTGGGGGCGCAGGATCAGGAAATACATGATCACGAAGATCAGGAGGAACGGCAGCAGCGACACCAGCACGTTGTCGCCGCCGAAGCCGGCACCTTGAGCATAGGCAGGAGAAATCAGCATCGAACGGCTCCTTTGAGCTTGCGTTCGGCGCGATTGTCCTGCGGGTATGGGACCCGGCGCCGCGCCTGAAAATCGGCGCGGACTATAGCCGGCACGCGCCCAATTGCAACGTTGCCCGCGCTCGCGCAGGCTTGATCGGCGGGCCCGATTCCGGCGGCCAACACAATGGGTTGCCCGCTGCCCGCGACCCCGCTAAGGGGAGCCGCCGCAGGAACCCGACCATGCCCAAGGCCAAACGACCCCAAAAACGCGCCCGCGCCGCCGTTCCGGCCGCCGATCCCGCACTCGCCCGCATCACCGCCGCGCTTGAGCGGCTGGCACCGCCGCCGCCCGCCGCTCCCGACTTTACGGCCGCCGATGCCTTCATCTGGCACGCCGAAGGCCATCGCCTCGCCCCGGTCGCGCGCGTCAACCGCCTCGACATGGCCCTGCTCAAGGGCATCGACCGCATGCGCGACACGCTCGTCGAAAACACCGAGCGTTTTGCGCACGGGCTGCCGGCCAACAACGCGCTCCTCTGGGGCGCGCGCGGCATGGGCAAGTCCTCGCTGGTGAAGGCCAGCCATGCCGCGGTCAATGCCGGGCTCGGCAGGAAGGCTGGAATGCTGAAGCTGATCGAAATCCATCGCGAGGACATCGAAAGCCTGCCCGACCTGATGGCGCTCCTGCGCGAAATGCCCTACCGGTTCATCGTGTTCTGCGATGACCTGTCGTTCGACGGCGACGACACCTCCTACAAGTCGCTGAAGGCCGTGCTCGAAGGCGGCATCGAGGGGCGGCCGGAGAACGTCATCCTCTATGCGACCTCGAACCGCCGCCATCTGATGTCGCGCGACATGATGGAAAACGAGCGCTCGACCGCCATCAATCCGGGCGAGGCCGTGGAGGAGAAGGTGTCGCTGTCCGACCGCTTCGGGCTGTGGCTCGGCTTCCACAAATGCAGCCAGGACGAATTTCTCGCCATGGTGGAAGGCTATGTCAGCCACTTCCGCATCCCGGTTCGGCCCGACGACCTGCGGCGCGAGGCGCTCGAATGGTCGACGACGCGCGGCGCGCGCTCCGGGCGCGTCGCCTGGCAATATATCCAGGATCTGGCCGGACGCATCGGCGTCCGGCTCACCGCCTGAGCGCTTGCCCCGTCAGCCGGCCGCCGGCAGGTGCTGCATCGGGTCGACCGGCGTCGCGCCCTTGCGGATTTCGAAGTGGAGCTGGGGCGACGTCACGTTGCCGCTCTGGCCGGATTTCGCGATGACCTGCCCGCGCTTGATCGTGTCGCCGCGTTTCACCAGAAGTTCGCTGGCGTGCGCATAGGCGGTCACAAAACCGTTGGCGTGGCGCACGAGGACGAGGTTGCCGTAGCCCTTGAGCTCGCTGCCGGCATAGGCAACGACGCCGTCATCCGCGGCCTTGACCGGGGTGCCCTCGGGCAGCGCGATATTGATGCCGTCGTTCTGCTGTCCGGTCGGCTTGGGCCCAAAACCGGTAATGATGCGCCCGCGCGCCGGCCAGCGGAATCCGGCGGCACCGGCATTGGCCTCGGCGCTCGTCGCCGGCTCGTCCTTGACCGCTTCGGTCGCCGGTGTGGCGACCCGCGCGGTCGGGTTCGGAACCGGCGCGCTCGCATAGCGCGGCGGCCGCACGCGCGCGGCGTTCGTCGCCGACCGCGCCCCCGGAATCACCAGGCGGTCGCCGATCAGCACCTTGTGGTGCGGCTGGATGTTGTTGGCGGCGGCAAGCTCGGACACCGACTTGCCGTAGCGGCGCGCGATCCCCATCAGGCTTTCGCCCGGCGCCACGACATGGACCTGGCCGGTGGTGGCGGGAACCGGTGCGGTGCGATGGCTCGTGGTATTGACGGTGGCGCGCACCGGCGCCGGCGCGGCGGCCTGCGGCGCGGCCGAATAATTGTAGCGCGGGATGACGAGCCGCTGGCCGGGATAGAGATAGGCGTTCGGCGGCAGGCCGTTGGCCTGCGCGATCGCCGATGTCGGCACGCCGAAGCGGTTGGAGACGGTGTCGAGCGTCTCGCCCTCGCCGACCGTGATCGCCGAGCCGCCTTCCCACGACCAGGGGCCGTTCGATGACGGACGCGCAGCCGGCGGCGGCGGCGCCGACTGGCGCACCGAACCGGTAACATCGTAATTGGGCGCCGGCGGCGGCGCGGAACGCGTCGTCGGCGGCTGATAGGACGCAAGGCCCGGGCCGCCGCCGGCAACGCCTGTGGTCTGCGCCGGACGCGTCGCCGGCGGCGCCGAGCGCGGCGGATAGGCCTGCGCCGGATAGGGTTGCTGATAGCCCGGCTGGTGCGAGGGCAACGGCCGCGTTTCCACCTGCGCGGTGCGCTGCGGGACCGAGCCGGTGACATCAGGCGACGGCGCGCTCGACGAGCGGAACGGATTGGAGAACGCGCTTTCGTTGAACCGGTTGGATTCGGAGCTGCATCCGGCAAGCAGGATCGGGGCGGCAACGGCGATCGCCAGGCACGGCCATGACGACGAGCGGACAGGCCCGACAGGGGGACGCATGATACGCACTCACTCAAACGCGACACGGGAAGCGATGCGCCCGAGTTAAACACTTGCGAAGTAAATAAGGATTTAAGCGGTTTGCAGCAGAAAGTCTTAACCATGTTGGGCGGCGGCGATCACAGTTCGCGCGCCGTCCCCGGCAGCAGCGGCACGAAACGCACCGCGATCAGGCGCTCCTCCTGCAGCCCCTGGTCGGTCTTGGTCACGCGCACAATGTGCTGTGTGCCCGCCTGCGGCCCGAGCGGCAGCACCATGATGCCGTCATCGGCAAGCTGGTCGGCGAGCGCGGGCGGAATCTGCTCGGCGGCGGCGGTGACGATGATGCGGTCGAACGGCGCGCGTTCCGGCCAGCCCTGCATGCCGTCGCCGACCAGCACCTCGACATTGTCGCAGCCGAGCGCGGTGAGCCGCTTGCGCGCGTCATCGGCAAGCGTGCGGAAGCGCTCGATGCTGACGACCTCGCGCGCCAGGCGCGAGAGCACCGCCGCCTGGTAGCCCGAGCCGGTGCCGATCTCCAGCACCCGATGCTGCGGCTTCAGGCGCAACTGCTCGCTCATGTAGGCGACGACATAGGGCTGGCTGATGGTCTGGCCGCAGGCGATCGGCAGCGCCTGATCGGCATAGGCCTGCGGGCGGCTCGGAAAGCCGACGAAGCGCTCGCGCGGCACCGCGTCCATCGCGCGCAGCACGGCCGGATCGCTGATGCCGCGCTGGCGCAGCGCCAGCAGGAATTCCATGCGGCCGACCTTGCCATGCCCGAACGGCGCATCCGACACCGCGCGTCTCCTCTCAGCCGGCCGCGCCGCCGCGCTCAGCCGAACACATCGGCAAGCTGGGTCATGAACGGCTCGTCGGTGAGATCGAGCCGCAGCGGCGTGACCGAAATCTGGTTGGACACGAGCGCCGACAAATCCGTGCCGCTCGCGGCCGCCGGCCGCCCCTTGCGCGCGAACGCCAGCCAGTAATACGGGTTGCCGCGGCCGTCGAAGCGCGCGTCGATGCGCAGCATCTCCTGGTCGCGGGTGCCTTGCGCGGTGACCGCGATCCCCTGCACCTCGTCGGGCAGGCAATCGGGAAAATTGATGTTGACGAGAACGCCGCGCGGAATGCCGGTCGCCAGAATGCGGCGGATGATGGCGACGGCGTGTTTGCGCGTGGTCTCCCAGTGCGGCCGGTCGCGCCCGCCCGGCCCGTAGGCCTGCGACAGCGCGATCGAGGGCACGCCGAGCACGGTGCCTTCGAGCGCGCCCGCCACCGTGCCGGAATAGGTCACGTCCTCGGCCACGTTCGAGCCGCGATTGACGCCGGAGAGCACGAGGTCGAATTTCGTGTCGGCGCAGATATGGCGCACCGCCATGATCACGCAGTCGGTCGGCGTGCCCTTGACCGCGAAGTGGCGCGGTCCGATCTCGCGCAGGCGCAGCGGATCGTTGAGCGAGAGCGAATGCGAGACGCCGGAATTGTCGATCTCCGGCGCCACCACCCAGACGTCGTCGGCCAGTTCGCGCGCGATCTCCTCGCACACATTGAGGCCCGCGGCATGGATGCCGTCGTCATTGGTGACCAGGATGCGCATCAGGACTCCCGCACGGAAAAACGCATCATTTCACCTGTCCGATTGCTTTCATCCCGCCCATATAGGGCGCCAGCGCGTCCGGCACCGCGATCGATCCGTCGGCCTGCTGATAGTTCTCCATCACTGCGATCAGGGCGCGGCCGACCGCCACGCCCGAGCCGTTGAGCGTATGCACGAAGCGGTTGCCGGCCTTCGATTTGAAGCGCGCGTTCATGCGCCGCGCCTGGAAGTCGCCGCAGACCGAGCAGCTCGAGATTTCGCGGTACATGTTCTGCCCCGGCAGCCAGACCTCGATGTCGTAGGTCTTCTGCGAGGCGAAGCCCATGTCGCCGGTGCACAGCAGCATGGTGCGGTACGGCAGGCCGAGCCGGCGCAGCACTTCTTCCGCGCACGCCGTCATGCGCTCGTGCTCGTCCTTCGACTGTTCAGGCGTGGTGATGGAAACAAGCTCGACCTTGGTGAACTGGTGCTGGCGGATCATGCCGCGCGTGTCCTTGCCTGCCGCTCCCGCCTCGGCGCGGAAGCACGGCGTGCAGGCGGTCAGCCGCAGCGGCAGTTCGGCCTCCTCGGTGATCGCCTCGCGCACCAGATTTGTCAGCGGCACTTCGGCAGTCGGAATGAGCCAGCGTTTGCGCTTGGAGGCCCGAATTTGTTCGTGCGCGGCTTCCGCGGTTCGCTGATAAGCCACGCCAAGCTGATCATAATCTGCTTCATCAGGGTTTTCATTCTGAAATTGCTCGATGCGTATTGCACTCTCATAAGCCTTCAAAACCATTCCCGGTCCGGTCGCAATTTGAGCGATCTCCGGAATATTCACTGCGGCGAATTGATCCTCCTCGAATTTCGGCAATTGCGCGGTGCCGTACATGGCCTCGTCGCGCACCAGGATCGGCGGATTGACTTCGGTGTAGCCGTGCTCGCTCGTGTGCAGGTCGAGCATGAATTGCGCCAGCGCGCGTTCGAGCCGCGCCAGCCCCGCTTTCAGAACCACAAAGCGCGCGCCCGAGAGCTTGGCCGCGGCCTCGAAGTCCATCAGCCGCAGCGCCTCGCCCAGCTCGAAATGCTGCTGCGGCGCGAAATTTTCTTTTTTGAAATCGCGCGGCAGGCCGAACTTGTGATGCGCGACATTGTCTTCGGAGTCCTTGCCGTCCGGCACTTCGTCGAGCGGCAGGTTCGGGATCGTGGCGAGAACCGTGTTCAGCGCGGCCTCGGCGTCCTTCGCCGCCTGTTCGAGCTTCGGCAGATCGTCCTTGAGCGTGGCGACTTCG
>WBUW01000474.1 GCA_008933495.1 Pseudorhodoplanes sp. | reverse complement strand
CCAGGCCGGCGGGCTCCGGTCAGGCAGGGTGCGGGCCTGATTTTCGGCAATGCGGGCGCGCGCAAACCGGTGGGCGGCCGGGCCGGAGGTCGCCAGCAGGCTCAATCCGCCGCGATCGACGACGGCAATCGGGATCAGCATGAAAATCTCGCGCCAGTTTTTCCAGCGGTGGAAGTCTTTCAGGTTGTCCGCCCCCATGATCCAGACGAACCGCACCCCGGAACATTCGCCGAGCAGCCATTTGATTGTGTCAAAGGAGTATTGCGCGCCGATGACGGATTCGAGCCCGGTCACCTTGATCCGGGGATGATCGGCGAGTTTTTCCGATTCCGCGATCCGTTCGGCGAGCGGCGGCAGGCCGGCGGGCGATTTGAGCGGGTTGCCGGGCGTGACCAGCCACCAGACCTTGTCGAGAGCGAGCTTCTTGAGTGCGAGCAGGGAGACCGCGCGGTGCGATGCGTGCGGAGGGTTGAAGCTGCCCCCGAACAGGCCAACCCGCAGTCCCGGCGCATGCGGGGGAAGCGGGCGGCGCGGATGCAGAGCGCTTTTCACCGGAGTCCGCCGCGGTCCGTTCACGGCCGCGTCTGTCCCGTGCCGTGAACGCGATACTTGAACGAGGTGAGCTGTTCGAGGCCGACCGGTCCCCGCGCATGCATCTTGCCGGTGGCGATGCCGATCTCGGCGCCGAATCCGAACTCGCCGCCGTCGGCAAATTGCGTCGAGGCATTATGGAGAACGATGGCGGAATCGACCCCGCGCAGGAACTTGTCGGCGGCGGCCTGGTCGGCGGTGACGATCGCATCGGTGTGATGCGAGCCGTACCGTTCGATATGCGCGATGGCGCCATCGACGCCGTCGACCACTTTGGCGGCGATGATCGCGTCGAGATATTCTTTCAGCCAGTCGTCCTCCGAGGCCCGCTGGGCGCGCCTGTCCGCCGCACACACCGTCTCGTCGCCGCGCACTTCGCAGCCGGCGTCGATCAGCATCGAGACCAGCGGCCGAAGCAGCCGGTCGGTCGCAGCACGGTCGACGAGCAGCGTCTCGGCCGCCCCGCAGACTCCGGTCCGGCGCATTTTGGCGTTGAGGACGATCTTCTTGGCCATGTCGAGATCGGCGGCGCGATCGACATAGACGTGACAGACGCCCTCCAGGTGCGCGAATACGGGAACGCGCGCTTCCTCCTGCACGCGCGCGACCAGGCTCTTGCCGCCGCGGGGCACGATCACGTCGATATTGCCATCGAGGCCGCGCAGCATCAGGCCCACCGCCTCGCGGTCGCGGGTGGGGACAAGCTGGATTGCGTCTTCGGGCAGGCGCGCGTCGCGCAGGCCCGAGACGAGCGCGGCATGGATGGCGCGCGAGGAACGGTAGGAGTCGGAGCCGCCGCGCAGGATGGCCGCATTCCCGGACTTGAGACACAGCGCTCCGGCATCGGCGGTCACGTTCGGACGGCTTTCGTAGATGATCCCGATCACGCCGAGCGGCACCCGCACGCGCTCGATGGTCATGCCGTTGGGCCGCGTCCACCGCTCGGTAATCTGGCCGACCGGATCGGGCAGCGCCCGGATTGCGTCGAGGCCGTCCGCTACGGCGTTAATGCCGGTCTGCGTCAGTGTGAGTCGGTCGAGGAAGGCGGCGGTCGCACCGTTGCCGCGGGCCTCATCGAGGTCCTTGCGGTTGGCGAGCAGGATTTCAGGCGCGGCGACACGGATGGCCTTGGCCATGGCAGCCAAGGCGTGGTTTTTCTGGTCGGACGGCGCGAGCGCGAGGATGCGCGCGGCCGCCCGCGCCCGCACGCCGATCCCGCGCATGAGCGCGACGACGTCGGCGTTGGATTCGATCGATTTCAGCGGTGCGGTCACGAAATCTCTCTTGGTTTCACGGGCTTCTATCACGGACGCCGGGAACCGGGGAGGGCTTGATCGCGGAACCGGTCCAAGCCGGTGCCGCGTGGCCGCAATCGGCGGCCTGGGGACAACGGGGAAAAACTCGCTGTCGCGGCCGAAACGCCGGAACCGGTTGCCGGACTGTAACATTGATCGTCCACAGACATGGTGCAGCTTGGGAGGCTGGCGGCATGGCCCGTCCATTCGTGTTACCCCGTGAGTTCCCGGAAGGGACCCGGTACGTCGTCGAGGGCCGGCCGGCGCCCGATGGGACCACGTGCATCGTGTCGCGCTATCTCGTCTTTCCGGACGGGCAGCGCGTCGATCTTCCGCCTTTGCCGCGAGCTCCGTTGCGCGCGGCTCGAAAGCGCCGTCCGGTCCGGCGCCATGCCCGCAGCCTCAGGACCGCGCGCGCCCGGCCATTCCTCCTGCAATGACAATCGGGGGGCGGGTTCTGCGCTCGGCCATTGACCGACCGAGCCCGACAATCATCATGCGATATGGTAATTCTATACCATAAGTATCGCGCGTCCAAGCCTCTGGTTCCTCAGAGCCTGGCCAGACCCGTGTGCCGGGCAGGACGGTCTCTGGCGAAAGCGCCGATTTCATTGACCGCATTTTGAGTCAGGCTCCTCAGCCGAAACCGACGGAATTTTCTGAACGGCGGGGAACGCAGCCGGCTGCTTTGCGTTTGATCGGACGCAGGACGACAAGGACGGGGATGTAATGCCCAATGCGAACTATTTCCGCCAGCAGGCAGAACGATGCCTGCGCCTTGCGCGCGTATGCGCCGATACGATCGTGGCAGAGCGCTTGAATGCGATGGCGGCCGAATTCCTCGACCGGGCCGAGGAATACGGGCCTGGCGGCACCGCGGCGCCCCATGCCATGCATCGAGACGGGGC
>WBUW01000473.1 GCA_008933495.1 Pseudorhodoplanes sp. | reverse complement strand
ATCCAGGACCAGGGCCAAAGCCCGGACGGCGACGGGCGGCGCGTCCAAGCGCACCGCCGGCAGGGCGAAGGCGGGCGCGCGCAAGGCCGGCCGCGGACGCACCCGAAAGGTGCGCTCCGCGCGCGCGCGGAGGTTGACGAAACGGCGGTGAATTCGTACATAGCACGGCATTCAGTGGGAGATCGTTTGGACGATGCCGGGCCCCGGAGCAGCGGGGAGGGTGTCGTCTTAACCCTTTGCGGGCCCTCCGGAATGCGTGAATCGGATTATTGCGGCGGCGCGCCGGCGGCTGCCGGCTGAAGGAGAGAAATCGTGGCCCGTATTGCAGGCGTCAATCTTCCGACCAACAAGCGCGTGATCGTCGCGCTTCAATATATTCACGGAATCGGTTCGCACGCGGCGAATTCGATCATGAGCAAGCTCAACCTGCCGGCGGCGCGCCGGGTCTCCCAGCTTACCGACGCCGAAGTGCTGCAGATCCGCGAAATGATCGACCGCGAATACACGGTGGAAGGCGATCTGCGCCGCGAGACCGCGCAGAACATCAAGCGCCTGATGGATCTCGGGTGCTATCGCGGCCTGCGGCACCGCCGCGGCCTGCCGGTGCGCGGCCAGCGCACGCATACCAATGCGCGCACCCGCAAGGGACCGGCCAAGGCCATCGCAGGCAAGAGGAAGTAACGAGCGTTTTTTCTATCAAGGCGGTGAGGGCGCGGACGCGCGCCCGCAACTGCGAAGGGAACGAGAATGGCGAAAGAGGCAGTCCGCGTCCGCCGGCGCGAAAAGAAGAACATCGCGTCGGGCGTCGCGCATGTGAATGCGTCGTTCAACAACACGATGATCACCATTACCGACGCCCAGGGCAATACCATTTCCTGGTCGTCGGCGGGCACGATGGGTTTCAAGGGCTCGCGCAAATCCACGCCCTATGCGGCGCAGGTGGCGGGCGAAGACGCCGCCAAGAAGGCGCAGGAGCACGGCATGCGCACGCTCGAAGTCGAGGTCTCCGGACCCGGCGCGGGCCGCGAGTCCGCGCTGCGCGCGCTGCAGGCGGCCGGCTTCACGATCACGTCGATCCGCGACGTGACGCCGATCCCGCATAATGGTTGCCGCCCGCGCAAGAGGCGCCGGGTATGACGGAGACCTTGCTCCGGCGGGCGGATGCTCCGTCCGTCGCCGCCGAACTTTCCCACAGGGCGGAGTGGGATGCGCGGGAGACCACCGCGCCACTCAAGGCGATGGGTGAGAACGTGACAATCCAGAAGAATTGGCAAGAACTGATCAAGCCGGGCAAATTGCAGGTGAACCCGGGCGCCGATCCGCGGCGCGAAGCGACGCTCATTGCCGAGCCGCTCGAGCGCGGCTTCGGGCTGACGCTGGGGAATGCCTTGCGGCGCATTCTCCTGTCGTCGCTGCAGGGGGCGGCGGTGCAGTCCGTCCATATCGACGGCGTGCTGCACGAATTCTCCTCGATCGCCGGTGTGCGCGAGGACGTCACCGACATCGTGCTCAACATCAAGGACATCGCCATCAAGATGCAGGGCGACGGGCCCAAGCGCATGGTGGTGAAGAAGAGCGGCCCCGGCCAGGTGACCGCCGGCGACATTTCCACCGTCGGCGACATCGTCGTGCTCAATCCCGACCTCGTCCTGTGCACGCTCGACGAGGGCGCCGAAATCCGCATGGAGTTCACCGTCAATACCGGCAAGGGCTATGTCGCCGCCGAGCGCAACCGCCCGGAGGACGCCCCGATCGGCCTCATTCCGGTCGACTCGCTCTATTCGCCGGTGAAGAAGGTGTCCTACAAGGTCGAGAATACGCGCGAGGGCCAGATTCTCGACTACGACAAGCTCACCCTGCAGATCGAGACCAACGGCGCGGTGTCGCCGGAGGACGCGCTCGCCTATGCCGCGCGCATCCTGCAGGACCAGCTCAACGTGTTCGTCAATTTCGAGGAGCCGCGCAAGGAAGTCGGGCCGGCGGAAGCGATCCCCGATCTCGCCTTCAACCCGGCCTTCCTCAAGAAGGTGGACGAGCTCGAACTGTCGGTGCGCTCGGCCAACTGCCTGAAGAACGACAACATCGTCTATATCGGCGATCTCGTGCAGAAGACCGAAGCCGAAATGCTGCGCACGCCGAATTTCGGACGCAAGTCGCTCAACGAGATCAAGGAAGTGCTGGCGCAGATGGGCCTGCATCTGGGCATGGAAGTGCCGGGCTGGCCGCCGGAAAATATCGAAGATCTCGCCAAGCGCTTCGAGGATCATTATTAGGGCGCATAATCCTTGTCGTCATGGCCGGGCTTGACCCGGCCATCCCGATCAGGGACGCGCGATGCCCGCCCAAGCGGGATGCCCGGGACGAGCCCGGGCATGACGAAGAGGGAAGTGAAGGAATAACGCCATGCGTCACGGCAAGGCTCACCGGAAGCTCAACCGCAAGCCGGAACACCGCAAGGCCATGTTCGCCAACATGGCGGCGGCGCTGATCAAGCACGAGCAGATCGTGACCACGCTGCCCAAGGCCAAGGACCTGCGGCCGATCGTCGAGAAGCTGGTCACGCTCGGCAAGCGCGGCGACCTGCATGCGCGCCGGCAGGCGGTGGCGCAGATGCGCGACGTGGCGATGGTCAGGAAGCTGTTCGAGGTGATCGGCCCGCGCTACAAGGAACGCAACGGCGGCTATACCCGCGTGCTCAAGGCCGGCTACCGCTACGGCGATTCGGCCCCGGTCGCGGTCATCGAATTCGTCGATCGCGACGTGAGCGCCAAGGGTCTCGATTCCGGCCCGCTGCAGGAAAAGAAGGCCGAGGAGACGGCGGCCGCGTGAGCGGC
>WBUW01000472.1 GCA_008933495.1 Pseudorhodoplanes sp. | reverse complement strand
AGAAGCCCGGTGATCTCGACGAGGCGATCAAGGAGATGATCTCGATCGACAAGCCGGTGCTGTTCGATTGCATGGTCGATCAGAAGGAAAACTGCTTCCCGATGATCCCCTCGGGGCGCGCGCACAACGAGATGATCCTCGGCGATGCCGCGGAAAGCCTCGATGAGGCTATCACCGAAGAAGGCAAGGTGATGGTGTGATACCGTCGTCCCGGACGCGGCGCAATGCGAAGCGGTACGCTGCCGATCCGGGACCGCACGAATTCGAACGGTCCCGGGTCTGCAGCGCATCATTTCGCTTCACTCATGCGGCGCTGTGCCCGGGATAACGCAAGCAGTTAGTACGATGCAAGAAGGTATTTGACGTGAACACGACCGCCACAACGACGCATTATCCCGCGGCCACCGTGCATGAGCGCGTCGAGCCGCACACGCTGACCGTGCTGGTCGACAACGAACCCGGCGTGCTCGCGCGCGTGATCGGCCTGTTTTCCGGGCGCGGCTACAATATCGATTCGCTCACCGTCTCGGAGACCGAGCACCAGAAGCATCTTTCGCTGATCACCATCGTCACCACCGGCACCCCGATGGTGATCGAGCAGATCAAGCATCAGCTCGAACGCCTCGTTCCGGTCCATCGCGTGGTCGATCTGACGGTGACCGGCAAGGCGATCGAGCGCGAGTTGGCGCTCGTCAAGGTGCGCGGCAAGGGCGAGCATCGCGTCGAGGCCCTGCGTCTGGCTGACGCCTTCCGTGCCCGCGTGATCGACGCCACCACCGAGAGCTTCGTGTTCGAAATCACCGGCAAGAGCGACAAGATCGACCAGTTCGTCGAATTGATGCTGCCTGTCGGCCTCGTCGACGTCTCGCGTACCGGCGTCGTGGCGATCGGGCGGGGTGCGGACGCCATGTGATGGCCGCGCCGCCGCGCTGCCGGCAGGTGCTGGGCAGCCGGGGCGCTGCGGCGAGAACCTGTCGCTCGATGCGCCACAAAAGCAGGCTTCGTTTGCCGGCATGACCGCCATTCCGCTCCGTGCCGTGCTGGTCGTCGTCCCGCTTGCGGGACTGGTGGCGGGATTTGCGGCGCGTGTCTGGGGAGCGGGCGAATGGTCCGGCCGCCTGTGGGCGGCGGCCGCCCTCCCGGTCCTGGTCGCGCTCATCGCCGAAATCTGGACCAGTTTGCGCGCCGGAAAATTCGGGCTGGACATCGTGGCCGCGCTCTCGATGACCGCCGCCCTCGTCTTCGGCGAATATCTGGCCGCCGTCATCGTGGCCCTGATGTATGCCGGCGGGCAGTATCTCGAAAGCTTCGCGGAAGGGCGCGCCCGACATGAAATGCAGGCCTTGCTTGAACGCGCGCCGCGCACGGCGATGCGTTACAAGGACGGCGAACTCGAGGAGGTCGGCATCGACGTCATCGCGCCGGGCGACCGCCTCCTGATCCGGCGCGGCGATGTTGTGCCGGTCGACGGGCAAGTCGCGAACGGGCTTGCGGTGCTCGATCAGTCGGCGCTGACCGGCGAATCCTTGCCGGTACAGCGGCAGGTCGGCGATTCCGTGCTGAGCGGCGTGACAAATGTCGGGGAAGTCTTCGATCTTTCGGTTTCCCGTCGAGCGGCGGAAAGCACCTATGCGGCCATCGTGCGACTCGTTGAGGCGGCGCAGCGCTCGCGGGCCCCGATGGCGCGGCTTGCGGATCGCTTTGCCTTGGTTTTTCTGGCGGCGACGGTCGCGCTCGCCGGCGGCGCCGGGTTCTTCACCGGCGATCCGATCCGCGCCGTTGCCGTACTCGTCGTCGCCACGCCCTGTCCGTTGATCCTGGCGGTGCCGGTCGCCATCGTTGCGGGCCTGTCGCGGGCGGCCCGCCACGGTATCCTCGTCAAGAGCGGCGGGGCGCTCGAAATGATGGCGCGGGTCCGCTCGCTCGTCATCGACAAGACCGGCACGCTCACCTCGGGCGAGGCGCGCGTGACGGCCGCGCGGACCGCGGGCGATCTGTCAGCCGACGAGGTGCTGCGCCTTGCAGCCTCGCTCGACCAGGCTTCCAAGCACGTTATCGCCCAGACGCTGGTCGCCCATGCGCGCGGGCGCGGCCTTGCGCTTGCGTTGCCCGCCAATGTCACCGAGACGCCGGGCGGGGGCATCGAAGGCGAGATCGAGGGGCGGCGTGTCCTGGTCGGAGGGCGGCATTTCGTTGCCTCGAAACTCGGAGTCGCCGGCACCCCGCCGCCACGGCGGCATACCACGCCTGGTGTCGTGGCGGTTTCGGTCGCCTGCGACGGGGTGGTGATCGGGGAAATCATTTTGGCCGACGAATTACGGGCCGGCACGGCGGTGCTGCTCGACAACCTGCGCGGCCTTGGCGTTGAGCGCATCGTGCTGGCGACCGGCGACCGCGGGGACGTGGCGCGGACGGTCGCCAACGGCCTCGACATCGATGCGGTCCGCGCCGAGCTGACACCCGACCAGAAAGTCCTCGTCGTTTTGTCCGAGCGCAAGACTGGCCCGGTGATGATGGTCGGCGACGGCATCAACGACGCGCCGGCGCTGGCCGCGGCCGATGTCGGGGTGGCGATGGGCGCGCGCGGTGCGGCCGCCTCTGCCGAGGCCGCCGACGTGGTTCTGCTGGTCGATCAGGTCGACCGGATCGCGCCCGCCATCTCGATCGCGCGCCGGTCGCGCCGGATCGCCCTTGAGAGCGTGGTGGCCGGGATCGGACTGTCGGTCGGAGGCATGGCGGCGGCCGCGTTTGGCTATCTGACGCCGGTCGAAGGCGCCCTGTTGCAGGAGGTCATCGATGTGGCCGTCATCCTCAATGCTTTGCGGGCGCTGCGTGGC
>WBUW01000471.1 GCA_008933495.1 Pseudorhodoplanes sp. | reverse complement strand
CCTCATCGCTATCGCTCGAAAGCTACTCGTCACCGCAAATGCGCTCGTCAAAGGCAACCGACTATTCCAAGAAATGCCCCTGAAGCCTTGACAATCAAGACAGTCGCCGGTTCGGCGCGCGATCGCGTGCTTCAAAAAGCAAACGGCCGGCGCTCTGCCGGCCGTTGCGATCAGTCAAGGCAGCGGCCATCACACCGACGCGTTGATCCACTGTTCGAGCTTCTGCTTGGGCGCGGCGCCGACCTGCCGCGACGCCAGTTCGCCATTCTTGAAAATCATCAGCGTCGGAATTGACATGATGCCGTATTTCGCGGCGGTGTTCGGATTCTCGTCGACGTTGAGCTTGACGATCTTGACCTTGTCGCCCAGCGCCCCGGAAATCTCATCGAGCGCAGGCGCGATTATCCGGCACGGGCCGCACCATTCCGCCCAGAAATCGACCACAACGGGCCCGCCGGCCTTGAGAACCTCGCTCTCGAAGGTCGCGTCCGATACTTTTCCAACGGCCATGAAACACCTCGTCTCGAATCGTGGGGCGGGAATGCCTCGGTCGCGAACGTATGAACCTCACCCGCGGGGGTCAAGCCCGCGTCACGCGGAGGTGAGCATTGCCAATTGCGCATCGAGCGCCGATGCCGGAATCTCCATCATTTCCGCACTGTCGGTCCAGATCAGCGCTGCGCGAAACGCGTGCTGGGGAAAGATCAGCCGAAGAACAGCCCGGTAAAGCGCGAGCTGGCGGATATAGGCCGGGTGCCGCGCGAGCGCTTCCGCTACCGTCGTCGGCGCCGGGCGGTTCGACTTGTAATCCGCAATCAGCACCTCCCGGTCGGTTACGCAGAGCCGGTCGACCTGCCCGGAGACGCGCAAGACGGGATTCTGGCCGCGTGCGATGGTCCCGGTGACCGGGACCTCGGCCCGGCTGCCTTCGGCGAACAAGGCTGCGAAACCCGGATCGTCCAGGATCGCAAAAACCTGCGCGCGAACCTGCATGCGGGCGGCTTCGTCGAGGCCGGTCGCCGGGCGCGCGAGAAAGCGATCGGCCGCAGCCGGCCGTTCCGCGCGCGGGATTTCCGGCAGCGCCTGCAACAGGCGGTGCAGCGCGACGCCGCGCGCGCGGGCGGCGTTGCGTCCGGCCGCAAAGCTGTCTCCGGCATCGTCCGGCGCCTCGCCGGTCTGTGATGGCGTGGTCGCGATGCTGCGCGGCTGTTCGTCCGCCACGGATCGTGTCAGCCAGTCCGGGCGTGGCGTTGCCGGCTGCGGCGATGGCGCACCCGGTGCGCCGCCGCCATCCACCGCGCCCCGTCCTGACTTGTTGAAAACAAGAATACCGCCGTCCGCGCCGGTCTCCTCGACAAGCTCATCCTGCAAGGCGCCGCGGACGAGATTGTACCAGCAGCGTTCCGGCCGCTGCTGCTTGCCTTCGAATCCGCAGACGATCAGATGCTGCGCGGCACGCGTCATCGCCACATAGAGCAGGCGGCGATATTCGTTCTCCGCTTCCGTCAACGCGGCCGCGCGCGCGGTCGATACCGCCGGACCATCGTTCTTCTTCGCGCCCGCCCAGATCAGACCGGGGGCTTCGCCGGGTGGCGCATCCGGGCGCGACAGCACGAGCAGGCGCGGTGCGCGCGGCCCCTCGGGGCGGGTTGTGGTGTCGGCGAGAAAGACAATCGGTGCTTCCAGGCCTTTCGCGCCGTGCACGGTCATCACCCGCACTTCATTGCGGGCGATATCCATATCGCGCTTGATTTCGGTCTGGGTTGCGCGCAGCCAGACAAGGAAGCCCTGAAGCGTCGGCGTCGCGCGGTTCTCGTAGTCAAGCGCAAGGTTGAGGAATTCGTCCAGCGCATCGGCCGCTTCCGTGCCAAGCCGCGCCAGAATGCGCGCGCGCCCCCCCTGCGGGCCGAGCAGGTGGGCATAGAAGGCGAACGGCGTCTCGTGGCGGGCGACGGCCGAAAGCTGGTCGAGTTGCGCGGCCGTATCGGGATGGCGTCCGGCGAGTGCCGTGCGCAGGGTGCCCTGGCGATTCCAGGCCAGCTTGTAGAGTGCATCGTCATCGAATCCGAACAGCGGACTTTTCAACGCCACGGCGAGCGCGAGGTCGTCCTGCGGCAGCAGCAGGGCATCGCCGAATGTCATCAGGTCCTCGACGGCGATGTGTTCGGTGAGCTTGAGCCGGTCGGCGCCGGCAACGTCGACGCCGGCAAATTTCAGCGCGCGAATGATCGCCTCGAACAGCGGTCCGCGCTGGCGCACCAGCACAAGAATATCGCCGGCGGCGGCACCGTCGGCGATCATGGCTTTGGTTCGTCGCGCGATGCGCTGCGCCAGGCGCACCTGCGGATCGCTCACCGGAACGGAATCGAACGGTGCATCCCAGCCTTCCGGCTCGCGCGCATCGTCCGGCTTTTCCAGTTCCCAGATTTCGACGCGGCCGGGCGCGGCATCAGGCAGCGATTCGTGTCGCAATACGCCCGCCACGTCGGAGGTGATGCTGGCATGGATAGTCGGCGCCCGGAACACGCTGTCAACCGCCGCAAGCACGCTTGCCCCGGAGCGGAAGGAATAGTCGAACTGGACATGACGCCAGCCGAGCTCGGGCCGGTCGAATGCCTTTTCGAATTGCCTGCGCATATTGTCGAATTCGTGCGGAGCGGCGCCCTGGAACGAGAAGATCGACTGTTTCTCGTCACCCACCGCGAATATCGTACGCTTGAGGAACAGGCGTGCGCCGGTACCAGCCGCGAATTCCGATACCAGCCGTTTGATAATTTCCCATTGGTCGGGGCTCGTGTCCTGGGCTTCATCGATCAGGACATGATCGATGCCGTAATCGA
>WBUW01000470.1 GCA_008933495.1 Pseudorhodoplanes sp. | reverse complement strand
GATAGAAGCGTACGTCGAACTTCATGCGCGCGTCATCGAACGCATTGAAGCCGCACTCGTATGCCGACAACTTTTCGGGGTCGGGGCTCTTGTAGGCAACCAGAAAGGGGGCCACGAGCAGCGCCAGTCCCAAGCCGAGCGCAATGGCCAGAAAAACGGCGAGCGGAAGATAATCCTGCAAAAGGTCGCTCATCCTGACCCTCGATGTCCGCGGGCTGGCTCAGCCCGCGACTAAGGCTGATCCCTACCCCGAGTACCGAGAGCCGGTCGGACGGCGCCAGCACGAATCACGCCCATGAAACGTTGCTAAATGGCGCCGCGGCAGGAACGCGCGACCCTTACCGCAGCGCATTGCGCGGAGCAAGCGGCCCAAAGTCTTACGCCGGCGTCGTCCACCGCGGCTACGCCCGGCCGACGCCGGTCGCGGGGCGGTCATCGAATCGGTGGAGGATTGCGCGGTGCAGAATTGCCATCCCGGCCGACCTGCTCCAAATTTCCCGCCATGACGGTGTCGAGGGGGCCGATCGCGCGTTTCGTCGCAGCCGTGCTGGCAATTGTCGCCGTTGCCGCCGGACCTTCGTTTGCCGGAACTCCGGCCATTCCGGCGGCCGCAGTGCCTGACCTTTCGAGCCAGGCGCGCAAGACCGCGCGCGAAGCTGAGCGCCCTCGCCCGAAGCAAGCCAAACCGGCGCCCGCGAAACCGGCCAAACCCGCTTTCCCGCCGCGCGAGCCGTTCACCGAGCTCGAACAGCGATCCGCGGTCATTCCCGGCATCGCCACCGCGCGTTTCTGGGCGGATTCGGAAGCCGACTATCTCGCTGCCCTGCCGCCGGCGGCAGGGCCGTGGCTCGCGCTGTCCAGCGGCGGCGCCGATGGCGCGTTCGGGGCCGGCGTCCTGGCCGGCCTGTCCGCCGCTGGCAAACGCCCACAATTCGCCCTCGTCACCGGCGTCAGCACCGGCGCCCTGATGGCGCCCTTTATTTTCGCCGGACCGCGCTATGACGCCCAATTACAGGAATCCTACACCACCATCACGGCGGCCGACGTTTTTGAACTGGGCGGCAAGGGCGAGAGCTTCTTCGATACCTGGCCGCTGAAAGACACCATCGCCAAACGGGTGACGCCCGCCTTGCTCGCCGACATTGCCGCCGAGCATCGCAAGGGCCGCCGGCTCTTTGTCATGACCACCAATCTCGATGCCGAACGCCCGGTCGCATGGAACATGGGCGCGATCGCCACGGTCGGCGATCAGCGCGCGCTGGAACTCTTTCGCGCGATTCTTCTGGCCGCCACGAGCATCCCCGGCGCCTTTCCGCCGGTCCTGATCGAGGCAAGCGCCAACGGACATACGTTTCGCGAAATGCATGGTGACGGCGGCCTGCACAATCAGTTTTTCATCGCGCCGGCCAAACTGATGGCCAGCAACAGCAGCTATCGGCTTCCCGCCCCGATCTATCTGATCGTCAATACCAGCCTGGCGCCGGTATTCACGGTGACGGCGCGCGACACCGTGTCGATACTCAATCGCGCCGTCACCGCCGGCGTGCGGACGCTCACCCGCGTGATGATCGACCGCGCCTATGCCGCGGCGAAGCGGAGCGATGTGGCCTTTCATCTTGCCGTCATCGATCCGACGTTCGATGCGCCTAGCCGCGGCGCATTCGATCCGGCTTACATGAAGGCGTTGTTCGCGTTCGGTTTCGAGCAGGGCAAGAATGGGCTAGCATTCCGCGCGGAGCCTTGATGCGGGAGCGCCCGACAAGACGGCTTGTTGATAACGCCGCAGGCGACTGCATTTGCTGGGGGAGGACAAAATGCGGATGTGGTGGGTGTTGGCTGCGGCGGCGGCCGCAAACACAATCGGCGTGCCGGCCACTGCGCAAAGTTCGCTTGACGGACGCTGGAGCGTCCTTGTTGTGACCGAAAAGGGCACGTGTGACCGCGCCTACCGGTATCCGGTGCGCATCAGGCGCGGCCGCGTCGGCCATGCCGATCCCGCGAACACCTCGTTCGATATTCGCGGCCGGGTGGCCGCGAACGGATGGATCCGGGTCACCGTCAGCCGGGGCAGCCAGCGGGCGGACGGCACCGGGCGCTTGGCCCGCGGCCACGGCACCGGCAAGTGGAAATCGTCGAAGGGCGAATGTTCCGGATACTGGAGCGCCGAACGGCGCGCCGAATAAGCCATCCGGCCGGGGTAATTCGGTAAGATGGCGGGAGCGACGGGACTCGAACCCGCGGCCTCCGGCGTGACAGGCCGGCGCTCTAACCAACTGAGCTACGCCCCCTTTTTGGGGATGGTCGGGACTTAAAGGCCCCTTCCGGGCGAGTCAAGGACGGGCGAAAAATGCCTTGCCGCCGCAGCTCCCGGCCCCGGATGGGCCTGTTAGCCCAATAAAACAAGGCGTTTTCGGTCTTGCCCGAATCGTCTAATCAGCCATCTATCGATATTTCTCGTAGGCTGCTTGAGGAAAAGGAGGGCCACCCCATGGCTGACAAGAAGCCGGCGACACCCACGATCACGCTGAAACACCTGGCGGCTCAGCTAGCCGAGGGGCACCAGCTCTCGAAAAAGCAGAGCGAGGCGGTGCTCGGCGATCTCGTGGCCGCCATCACCAAACACCTGAAGAAAGGCGACCGCATCCGCATCGGCGGGCTGGGCATCCTGCAGGTGCGCAAGCGCGCCGCCCGCATGGGACGCAACCCGGCGACCGGCGAACAGATCCAGATCAAGGCGTCCAAGAAAGTGGCCTTCCGCCCGGCCAAGGAACTCAAGGAAGCCATCTGACAAGACGGATCGTCCGCAGTCCGAAGCAGCCTTCGCGGAAGTAACGACGCCGGCACGC
>WBUW01000469.1 GCA_008933495.1 Pseudorhodoplanes sp. | reverse complement strand
GCCGCTGCTCGCCGAAATCTTCCGCGCCAGCATCGAGGAATTGACCGCCGAGGATTATTCCGAGGCGCAGCGCGAAGCCTGGGCCGCGGCGGCCGATGACGCGGCGGCATTCGGCGCGCGGCTGGCCGGCCAGCTCACCCTGGTTGCGACGCTTGGCGGCGCGCCGGTCGGCTTTGCCTCGCTCAAAGACGCCGAGGGCATCGACATGCTCTATGTGCATCCGGCCGCGGCCGGGCAGGGCGCCGCTTCGCTGCTGCTCGAGGCGATCGAGAAGCTTGCGGCGGCGCGCGGCGTCGCGCGGCTCACGGTCGATGCCAGCGACAGCGCGCAGGACTTCTTCCGCAGGCGCGGCTATGCGCTCGTGCAGCGCAACACCGTGTCCTGCGGCGGCGAATGGCTTGCCAACACGACCATGCACAAGGCGCTTGCCGCGCGTGCGGCAAACGAGGAGCGATGAGGCCCGCGATGAAACGCCCGGAGACGCCGTTCCCCCGCCATTGGCTCTATTACATCGCGCTCAAGCTGGTGCTGATCGCGGTGGCCCTGGCGCTCGCGCTGAAATATTACGAACTTTGGTGAGGTCGACGATGAATGGCGCCAGAATCGAGCCGACCTCGCTTCGGCCTCCCGACGAAACGGATGTCGCGCGTGCGCTTCAATTGTTCGCTGCGGCGGCGCGTCGCCATTACGGGGCGCGGCTGAAGGGGCTTTATCTGTTCGGCAGCCGCGCGCGCGGCGACCATACGCCGGAGAGTGACGTCGATGTTGCCGTGGTGCTTGCCGACGGCGATTGGACCTTCTGGCAGGAGAAGATGCGGCTCTCCGATCTGACCTATGACGTCGTGATCAGCACCGGTGCCGATGTGCAGGCCTGGCCGATCCGCGAAAGCGAGTGGCGTAATCCTGACATTCATCTCAATCCTTCGCTCGCGCGCGCCATGCGCCGCGATGGGCGCGCCCTGGAGTCGCCGGCATGAGCGACCTCTGGGGCAAGGCGCAGGAAGCGGCAGACGACGCACGGCTCCTGCTGCGCGCGGGACGCTACAATGGCGCCTGCAATCGGGCATACTACGCGATGTTCAACGCGGCGCGTGCGTTGCTGGTCGAAAAGGAAGGCATTGAGCTTTCCGCCATCAAACGGCACGCAACCCTGTTGCGCCTATTCTCTTTGCATTTTATCGACAAGGGCATCTTCGCCGCCGATTTTGGTCCGCTGTTGCGCCGCGCCGCCGATGCCCGTCTCGTCGCCGACTACGATGCGTCGACTGTGGGTCAAACGGAAGCGCAGAGCATTCTCGACGCCATGGAGCGTTTCCTGACGGTCGCGGACGCGGCCAAGACTGACGCCAAGCCCGAGGTCAAGTGAGAAGTCCGATGCCGCGCGAACGCCTCTATCTTTTCGACACCACATTGCGCGACGGCGCGCAGACCAACGGCGTCGATTTCACGCTCGCCGACAAGATCGCGGTCGCGCGGATGCTCGACGAGCTCGGCCTCGACTATGTCGAGGGCGGCTATCCGGGCGCCAATCCGACCGACACGCAATTTTTTTCCGAAAGCCGACCTTTGCGTGGCACGCTGACGGCTTTCGGCATGACGCGCCGGCCGGGCCGCTCCGCCTCCAACGATCCGGGTCTGGCCGCATTGCTCGATGCCCGCGCCGATGCGATCTGCTTCGTCGCCAAGTCCTGGGACTATCATGTGCGCGTGGCGCTGGAGACGACCGAGGAGGAAAACATCGCCGGCATCCGCGACAGCGTGAAGGCCGCCAAGGACAAGGGCCGCGAAGTGCTGGTCGACTGCGAGCATTTCTTCGACGGCTACAAGGCCAATCCGTCTTTTGCGCTTTCGTGCGCGAAGGCGGCCTATGATGCCGGCGCGCGCTGGGTCGTCCTGTGCGACACCAATGGCGGCACGCTGCCGCACGAGATCGCGGCGATTGTCGGCGCGGTGGTCGGGCATATCCCCGGCAGCCATGTCGGCATCCATGCCCACAACGACACCGAGCAGGCGGTGGCCAATTCGCTCGCCGCGGTGCGCGCCGGCGCGCGCCAGATCCAGGGCACGCTCAACGGCATCGGCGAGCGCTGCGGCAACGCCAATCTCACCTCCATCATTCCGACGCTCAAGCTGAAAAAGGAATTTTCCGACCGCTTCGAGATCGGGATCAGCGGCGAGAAGCTGGCCACGCTCGCGCACGTCTCGCGCCGGCTCGACGAAATGCTCAACCGCGCGCCCAACCGCCACGCGCCCTATGTCGGGGAGAGCGCGTTCGCGACCAAGGCCGGCATTCATGCCTCCGCGATCCTCAAGGAGCCCGCGACCTACGAGCACGTGGCACCCGAGGCGGTCGGCAATCGCCGCCGCGTGCTGGTCTCCGACCAGGGCGGGCGATCCAACCTCCTGTCCGAGCTCGAACGCATCGGGCTTCGCATCGACAAGAACGATCCGCGCGTCACGCGCCTGCTCGACGAGGTCAAGGAGCGCGAATCGCTGGGCTATGCCTATGAAGGCGCCGACGCCTCGTTCGAGCTCCTGGCGCGCCGCGCGCTCGGCACGGTGCCGGACTATTTCGATGTCGAGAAGTTCGACGTCAATGTCGAGCAGCGCATCAATGCGGTCGGCAAGCGGGTCACCGTCTCGATGGCGGTGGTCAAGGTCAAGGTCGACGGTCAGGAGCTGATTTCCGCCGGCGAGGGCAGCGGGCCGGTGCACGCGCTCGATCTCGCGCTGCGCAAGGATCTCGGCAAGTACCAGAAATACATCGAGGGTCTCGAACTGGTCGATTATCGCGTGCGCATCCTCGACGGCGGCACCGAAGCCGTCACCCGCGTGCTGATCGAAAGCCGC
>WBUW01000468.1 GCA_008933495.1 Pseudorhodoplanes sp. | reverse complement strand
ACGTTGGATGGACGCACGGTCGCGTATACGGGTAACGGTGAGCTGACCGGGTTCGTCGCAGCCGCCTCGCGCAACCTGCAATCGGAATTTCTGCATTGGTATCGAAATGAGCACTGAGCTTTTCATCGAGATCAGGAACCGGCGCATCGGCGCAGCCTACGCCCCGTATGTGATCGCCGAATTGTCGTGCAACCATCGCGGCTCTCTCGATCGCGCGATACGGCTGGTGCATGAGGCGTTGAGGGCCGGCGCAGACGCGGTAAAGCTGCAGACTTTCAAGCCTGAGACGCACACGCTGGATGTCGAGAAGGAGGAATTCCTCATCAAGGCGGGGTTGTGGAAGGGGCGATCCCTGTATGAGCTTTATCAGGAAGCGGTGACGCCCTGGGAATGGCACGAAAGGCTGTTTGAAGAGGCGGCGAAGCTCGGCCTGACGCTGTTTAGCAGCCCCGGCAGCGAGGAGGCCGTGGCCTTCCTTGAGCAACTGGGATGTCCAGCCTACAAGATCGGCTCCTTCGAAGCGGTCGACATCCCCCTCATCGAATGTGTGGGGCGCACGGGCAAGCCGACCATTATTTCCACCGGCCTGATCACGAAGGAAGAGATCGCGGAAGCGGTGGCGGCGTTCCGTTCAGCCGGCGGCCGGCAACTCGCCCTGCTGCATTGCGTGAGCGCCTATCCCGCGCCGGCCGAAGAATTCCATCTGAAGACCGTGTCCGAACTGACAAGTCAGTTCGGCGTGGTGGCGGGGCTGTCCGACCACACGCTCGGTTCTGCGGTCGCGGTCGCTGCGACCGCCTTGGGTGCCGCCATTGTGGAGAAGCACATGACGATGTCTCGCGACGAAGGCGGGCTCGATGCTGCATTCTCAGCCGAGCCTGACGAGATGCGCGCGCTGGTGCAGGGTTGCCGGATCGCCTGGCAGGCGGCCGGCGCGGCGCATTTCGGTCCAACGCCGAGCTCCAGGGAAAATAAACTGTTTCAGCGCTCGATCTACGTATGTCGCGATATTCCGGCCGGCGAAACGTTTTCGGCCGGCAATCTGTGTATCGTCCGCCCCGGTTTCGGGCTGGCGCCAAAACATTGGCGCGAGGTGCTCGGCCGTAAAGCCGCGCGGCCGTTGAATCGCGGCACGCCGCTCGATTGGGGTGCCGTCGGATGATCGTGCGGCCGCTGCGGTTGCCGACAGCATATCCTGGCCGGAGGTGGGGACCTTGCGCTCGACCGTTCTCCTCATAGCGGCGCATCCCGACGACGAGGTGTTCGGCGCCGGCGGCACGCTGGCGCGCCATGTCGATGACGGCGATGGCGTGCATCTCGCTTTCGTCGCCGAAGGGGAAAGTTCGCGGCCGGAGCAGGCGAGCGGCGTTGCGCCCCGAAAGGACGCCGCCCGCGCCGCTGCCGCAACCCTCGGTTGTGCAGCGCCGGTGTTTTTCGGGTTGGCCGATCAAAGGCTTGATACGTTGCCGCTGCTCGACATCATCCGGCGCATCGAGGCGCTCGTTGCGGAAATTGGTCCCTCGGTGATCTACACGCATCACCCCGGCGACCTGAATGCCGATCACCGGCTGGTCGCGCACGCGGCGCTCACCGCCTGCCGGCCGCTGCCGGGCAGCGTTGTGCGCGCCATCTACGCCTTTGAGGTGCCGTCCAGCACGGAATGGTCGCCGGGCGGCGCGGCCACGCAATTTTCGCCGGCGCGCTTCGTCGACATTTCCCGCACCATGCAGCGCAAGATGGAAGCGCTGCGCTGCTACGACGCGGAGATGCGGCCGTTTCCGCATCCGCGCTCCTATGAGGCGGTGCAAGCGCTGGCAACATGGCGCGGCGCCTGCGCCGGGCTTGCGGCCGCTGAGGCTTTCGTGGTTTTGCGTGAAGTGGCCGATGCGCAATCCCTGTCCCGCTAGCACGCGCCGCGCCTGACCGTCCGCTGCCTTGGACATGAGCGTTCCCCACGTACTGCTGTGGCTCGCCGATCTCGGCGGCGGCGGCGCGCAGCGCACCATGCTGAACCTGGCGCCCGCCTTGGGCGCGCATAACCTCGAGGTGGAGCTTGTCATCGGCCAGTCCGACGGGCCGGCGCGGGAATGGCTCGATCCGCGTTTGCCGCATCGCGCGCTCGGCGCGCGCAGCCTGACGCGGTCGCTGCCGGCGCTCGTGCGCACCGTGCGGGCGCTCAAGCCGCAGGCGATCTTGTCGACCATGCTGGATGCCAATGTCGCAGCCTATCTTGCCGGGCGCTGCGCCGCGCCGGGCGCGGCCATTTTGCTGCGCGAGACCAACAGTTTACGCGCGCGCGCCGATATCGGCCCCCTGCGCCGCCGCCTGGCGCGCTTTGCCTACCGGCGCGCGGACCGCGTGATCGCACTGTCGGAGGGCGTGCGGCGCGAACTGATCGCCGACATGAACCTAGCCCCGGCGCAGGTCGTCACCATCCCCAACCCGGTGCGGCGCGATGAGATCGCGGCCGCCGTCGCGGCGGCGCGCGGGCATTCGCGGCCCGCCGGCCTGCGCGCGGATCTGCGTTACGTGCTGGCGATCGGCCGGCTGCACCCCCAGAAGGGCTACGATATTCTGATCGATGCGATGGCGGCGCAGGACGAGGACATCGGCCTCGTCATCCTGGGCGAGGGTCCGGACCGTCCGGCGCTGGAGCATAGGGCGCGGCAAAGCGGGCTTGCCGACCGCATCCACATGCCCGGATTTCTGTGCGACACGGCGCCCTATCTCGCGCATGCCAGCTTGTTCGCGCTGTCCTCGCGCTGGGAGGGCTTCGGCCACGTGATCGTCGAGGCGATGGCGGCCGAACTGCCGGTGGTGGCGACCGATTGCCCCTACGGCCCTGCCGACATCATC
>WBUW01000467.1 GCA_008933495.1 Pseudorhodoplanes sp. | reverse complement strand
GGTTGCACGCGAACTCAATGCGATGATCGTGACGCTCGGCAGATTGGTCGCCGGACAAATTTCGCTCATGCTCGGCGGCTTCGTGCGGGGAAGCGCGCCGCGCGCATGAAGCCGGCATACCGCCGCGCGGCCGGCGGCCACCGCGCGCGCGTGACGGCGATCGTCGGCGCACTGACCGCCGCGCCGGCCCGGCCTTCGTCATTCGGCGGTCGGTATTTCGATGAATCGTAATATCGGGCCTGGGCCCGGCGTCTCGACTTCGGCTGTTTCTCGAAACCGCCGCCGATTGCCTGGCTCATCGCCGCCGGGTACCCGGTATTGCCGGGGGCGATCCTTACGAGCGCACGCTCGGCTGGCGCGATCTGGCGGAGAAGACGGCGCAGCCTGCACGCGACCACCGGCCGCCGCCATTTCGCGTGCCGGCTGTCTGCCCGCTTGCCGGGCGCCGCCCCGCCGGGTCCGTGCGGCGGAAGCGGGATGACTTTTCCTCGCATCGCCATCCCGCTTTAGCTCTTTGTTTGAGCATGATCTTTTCCGAAAACCGCTGCCCGCTTTTGGCGATCATGCGCGAAAGCGCCGCCGAAGCGGGAGCATGGCCCGGAAAGATTTGCCGCCGCCGGCGCTGCCCGCTAAGACAGCGCGAATTTTCGATGCAGGCGGGCGGTTTTGATGGCTGCGAGAGCGGACAAGACGAAAGTCAAGAAGGTGGTGCTGGCCTATTCGGGCGGCCTCGACACCTCCATCATTCTCAAGTGGCTGCAGACCGCCTATGGCTGCGAGGTGGTGACCTTCACCGCCGATCTCGGCCAGGGCGAGGAGCTGGAACCCGCGCGCAACAAGGCGCTCCTGCTCGGCATCAAGCCGGAGAACATTTTCATCGAGGACCTGCGCGAGGAATTCGTCCGCGATTACGTCTTTCCGATGTTCCGCGCCAACACCGTCTATGAAGGCCAGTATCTGCTCGGCACCTCGATCGCGCGCCCGCTTATCGCCAGCAAGCAGATCGAGATCGCCGAGAAAGTCGGCGCCGATGCGGTCTGTCACGGCGCCACCGGCAAGGGCAACGACCAGGTGCGCTTCGAGCTCACCTATTACGCGCTCAAGCCCGACGTCACCGTCATCGCGCCCTGGCGCGAATGGGACCTCACCTCGCGCAGCAAGCTGATCGAGTTCGCCGAGCAGCACCAGATTCCGATCGCCAAGGACAAGCGCGGCGAAGCGCCGTTCTCGGTCGACGCCAATCTGCTGCATTCGTCCTCGGAAGGCAAAGTGCTGGAAGACCCCAACGTCGAGGTGCCGGATTATGTCTTCTCGCGCACCGACGACGCGCTGACGGCGCCCGACCGGCCGACCGTCATCGCCATCGATTTCGAGCAGGGCGACCCGGTCGCCGTCGACGGCAGCAAGATGTCGCCGGCGACATTGCTCAAGCGGCTCAACGATCTCGGCAAGGTCAACGGCATCGGCCGGCTCGATCTGGTCGAGAACCGTTTCGTCGGCATGAAGTCGCGCGGCATGTACGAGACGCCGGGCGGCACCATCCTGCTCGCCGCCCATCGCGGCATCGAATCGATCACGCTCGACCGCGGCGCCGCGCATCTCAAGGACGAGCTGATGCCGAAATATGCCGAGCTGATCTATAACGGCTTCTGGTTCACGCCCGAGCGCGAGATGCTGCAGGCGGCGATCGACCGGAGCCAGGAATGCGTCAGCGGCCGCGTGCGGCTCAGGCTCTACAAGGGCTCGGTCGCCGTCGTCGGGCGCGAGAGCAGGTATTCGCTCTACGATCAGGAGCTGGTGACGTTCGAGGAAGGCGCGGTCGCCTACGACCATCGCGATGCCGAGGGCTTCATCAAGCTCAATGCCCTGCGGCTGCGCACGCTCGGCCAGCGCCGGAAGAAGCTCGGGCTGTGATCATCCTCTCGCCGCTTGGGCGGGCAGAGGCGAGGCAACAGATCACCGCGGCGGATTCTGTCCCGTCAGCAGCGGGGTGATGCGGCGGATGGTGACGCGCCGGTTCAGCCGCTCCGGGCCCGAAGTCGGCACCTTCAGATATTGCTCGCCATAGCCTTGCGTGGTCAGGTTTTCCGGCGGCACGCCGAATTCCTCGGTCAACAGGATGGCAACCGATTCCGCGCGCCGGTCGGACAGCGACAGATTGTCGAGCTCCGGTCCGACCGCGTCGGTATGGCCTTCGATCAGGAACACTTCGGCCGGATTGTCGGCAATGGCGCGCCGGATCGCGTCGGCGATCGGCGCCAGCCGGTCGACCTGGTCGGGCGTGACCTCCCAGGAGCCGGTCTCGAACGTGATCGTGTCGAGATCGACGCGCGGCATGCGGTCGCGCAGGTCGGGGCTGTAGAGCACCTCGTCGAGCGTGTAGGGCCGTTCGAGATAATCGACCGGCGCGGCCATCAGCGTCTCGTAGATCAGGTACGCATCGGCGCGCTCGGCGTCGACGATGTAGCGGTGGCGCGGGATGCGGATGACCGGCGGCGGCAGCCGCACGAAATAGCCGTCCGCCCGCCGCGGGCCGCGCAGGCGGTTGTCGATGATGACGAGCTCGCGGCCGCGCGCGTCGCGGCGGCTGCGGCGGATCAGGCGGCCTTCGGCATCGGTGACGGTGACGATCTCGATGCCGTCCGGGCGCACCGCAATCGTGAAGGTCTGGTCGCCGCGCCGCTCGATGCGCACGTCGCGGGCGCTGCGCCGGAAGCGTTCGCCCTCGTAGCGGCGCACGATGGTGCGGTCGCCCTCGCGGATGAATGTCCGGTTGCCTTCGCGGATCACCGTGCGGCCGTCGCGCGTCTCCTCGCGCCGTTCGCGCCGCGCCTCGTCGATGCTGCGCAGCCGCGGTGG
>WBUW01000012.1 GCA_008933495.1 Pseudorhodoplanes sp. | reverse complement strand
TCCGAACTGCGAATGCGGCCGGCGCGCATACGCTGGACCAGATCGCGCATGCGCTCCATCAGTTCGTCGAGGCTGAGCTTGTCGACATCGTGGATCGCAGGCGCCGCGAGCCCGCCGCCGCGAATGGCGATTGCAAGGCCGACATGGATTGCCGCCGATCGCTCCGGTTTTCCGTCGCGGCAGAAACCGTTGAGCGCGGGATATTTCCGGACCGCGAGCGCAACCGCCTTGGTCGTCAGCGCCGCGAACAGCAACCGCCGGTCGGGAGGCCTTTCTGCATTGGTACGGGCAAGCCAGTCTGTGCCGCCGGTCACATCGATATCGTGCTGGAGATAGTAATGCGGGATTTCGCGCTTTGATCGCGCCATGGCGGCCGCAATCGCCTCGCGCATGGCGTCGAGATTGATGCCGACCACCGGCTTTTGCTCCGGCGGCCGAACCGCCGGGATCGCCCCGCGCGCGACGTCGGCGCGCACGATCGCGCCGGACGGGCCGGTTCCCGCGATTGTCGAAAGATCGATCCCGCGCTCCTGCGCGAGCCGCCGCGCCGCCGGAGAAGCGTGCAGACGGTTCTCCGCGCCCGGCGCGACGACAATGGGTGACGGCGGGACAACGGGGCGGCGCGGGAGCGGCGCCGGCGCCTTCGCGAGCGGCGGCGCAATCGCCTCCGGCAGGGCGGCCGCCGCCGCGCCGCCGCCTGCTTCCTCGTCGGTCAGGATGCTGGCCATTGCCGTTCCGACCGGAACCCTGGTTCCGGTGGTGACCAGCACGCGCTCGACCAGGCCGCTTTGGAAGATTTCGATCTCGATGGCCCCCTTTTGCGTTTCCACCACGGCGACAATATCGCCGTGCTTGACGCGGTCGCCGGGTTTGACCAGCCATTCGACCAGCGTTCCCGCCTCCATGTCGGCGCCGAGCGAAGGCATGCGGAACGCGGTCACGACGCCGCCTCACGCCCGCCCGAGTGCGGCCTTCGCCGCCGCCGCGATCTTTGCAACATCAGGGATCGCGGCCTGTTCGAGATGCCGCGGATAGGGAATCGGCACTTCCTCGCTGCACACCCGCCCGACCGGGGCATCGAGTTCCCAGAACGCCTGTTCCACGATGCGCATGCCGATTTCGGCCGCCAAGCTGCCGCTTCGCCAGCCTTCGTCGACGATGACGGCACGCCGGGTCTTGTTCACGGATGCAATGATGGTGGCGTCGTCGAGCGGCCGCAGGCTGCGCAGGTCGATCACTTCGGCGTCGATATTCTCCGTCGCGAGCGTGCTCGCCGCCTCCAGGGTCTTCCACAGCGAGCCGCCATAGGTAATCAGCGAAATGTCCTGGCCCGGACGCCGCACCGCCGCCCTGGCGATATCCACGGATTCGGCATTGGCGGCGAGCCGACCGGTCATATTGTAGAGCATCACGTTCTCGAAGATCAGAACCGGGTCCGGGTCTTCCAGCGCCGTCCACAACATGCCGCGCGCATCCTCCAGCGTTGCCGGCGCCAGCACCTTGATGCCCGGAATGTGGGCGTACCAGCCTTCCAGGCTGTGCGAATGTTGCGCGGCGAGCTGGCGGCCCGCTCCAGTCGCCATGCGGATGACGAGCGGCACGCCGAACTGATTGCCCGACATGTGGCGGATGGTCGCCGCGCTGTTGAGAATCTGGTCGAGCGCGAGCAGGCTGAAATTCACCGTCATCAATTCAACGATCGGCCGCATGCCGGCCATGGCGGCGCCGACGCCCGCCCCGGTGAAACCCGATTCCGACAACGGCGTGTCGCGAATCCGGTCCGGCCCGAATTCCGCCAACAGCCCCTTGCTCACGGCGTAACAGCCGCCATACCGCCCGACGTCTTCGCCCATGAGAAAGACGCGTTGGTCGCGTTTGAGCGCATCGCGGATCGCTTCGCGGACCGCCTCGCGATAGCTGATCTCGACCACGTCTTCCTGGGCAGCCGTCTGCGCCATGTGCAACACCCGATCAGCGTCCCGCTTCCGCATAGACAAAGCGCGTCAGGTCCTCGACCGGTTCCCAACTCGCCGCCTCCGCGAACGCGACCGCCTCGGCGATTTCCGCGCCGACCTCGGCATTGATTTGCGCAAGCTCGTCGGGATGGATCATGTGGTTGGCCTCAAGCCAGGCGCGCAGGCGTTCGATCGGCCCCTTCTTCCGCCACATCTCCACCTCGGCCTTGTCGCGGTAGAGCTGGGCGTCGAACATCGAATGCGCGCGGAAGCGATAGGTGCGGCATTCGAGAAAATAGGGTTTGCCGGTTTCGCGGATCGTCTGC
Organism: Pseudorhodoplanes sp.; assembly: GCA_008933495.1. Classification (GTDB taxonomy): domain Bacteria; phylum Pseudomonadota; class Alphaproteobacteria; order Rhizobiales; family Xanthobacteraceae; genus Pseudorhodoplanes. The sequence goes on along the minus strand of WBUW01000012.1, from coordinate 16,457 downwards.
AGGGCCCGCCGCGCGGCCGCCTCGACGGCAACCACGTCCATGCCGTCCACCACCTCCGACGCGATCCGGTAACACGCCGCCTTGGCGTGGATGTCGGTCTCCGCCTCGGAGATCGCCAGCGCGGTGCCCATGGCATAGAGATTGTTTTCACACACAAAGAGAACAGGGAGTTCCCAGAGCGCGGCAAGATTGAGACTCTCGTGAAATTCGCCCTCTGCCACCGCTCCTTCGCCAAAAAAACAGACGGTGATATTCTTCTCCGCACGCATGCGGCCGGCGAGCGCCAGCCCGACCGCGAGCGGCAGGCCGCCGCCGACAATGGCGTTGCCGCCATAGAAATTCGTCGCCCGGTCGAACAGATGCATCGAACCACCGCGCCCGCGGCTGCAGCCGTCGCGCTTGCCGTACATCTCGGCCATCGCGCTCTTCATCGAGATGCCGCGAACGAGCGCATGACCGTGCTCGCGATAGGTGGCGACCACGCGATCGTCCTTTGTCAGCAGTGGAATGACCCCGACCGCGACCGCCTCCTCGCCGTCATAGAGGTGCAGAAAACCGCGGATTTTCTCCTGTGTATAGAGCTCGGCGCACTTGTCCTCGAACAGCCGGATGCGGATCATCTGCTTCAGCAGATCCAGCATATGCGTCCGCGACAGCCGCGGCTTGTCCGGCGGTCCGCTCATCGCTCCTCGCTTTCGAGCGTGGAAATGTCGCCCTCCGGCAAGCCCAGCTCGCGTGCCTTGAGCAGGCGGCGCATGATCTTTCCGCTGCGGGTCTTCGGCAGGTTCTGGCGGAAGGCGATGTCCTTGGGCGCCACCGCCGGCCCGAGCCGCTTGCGGGCGTGACCGAGCAATTCCTTGCGCAGCGCCTCGCTTGCCTCGATGCCGCTTTTCAACGCCACATAGGCCTTGACCATCTCACCGGCCGCCGGATCGGGCAGGCCGATGACGCCCACTTCGGCGACCGCGGGATGCTCCATCAGGGCGCTCTCGACTTCGAACGGGCCGATGAGATGGCCGGCGCTCTTGATCACGTCGTCGCTGCGGCCGACAAACCAATAATATCCCTCCCCATCGCGCATGGCGAGATCGCCGGTGAGATACCAGCCGCCGGCGAAACACTTCCTGTAGCGCTCCTCCTCATGCAGGTAGGCGCGCATCATCGATGGCCAGCCGGGACGCAGCGCGAGCTCTCCCATGGCCATCGGCTTGGTGATTTCGCAGATTTCACCGTTGCGGCGCTCCACAATACCGGCCGTGATGCCGGGAAGCGGCCGCCCCATCGAGCCGGGCTTCACATCCATAGAACGGAAATTGGAAATCATGATGCCGCCGGTCTCGGTCTGCCACCAGTTATCGTGGATCGGCTTGCCGAACGCCTCCATGCCCCACGCCACGCCTTCCGGGTTGAGCGGCTCGCCGACGCTGGCAATGAGGCGCAGACTCGACAGGTCGAACCGCTTCGGAATATCGGCGCCGAGCTTCATCAGCATGCGGATGGCGGTCGGTGCCGTGTACCAGACCGTGACCTTCTGGTCCTGCAGAATGCGATACCAGCGCTCGGCATCGAATTCGGCCTGATCGACGATCATGGTCGCCGCGTTGGTGAGTGGCGAGACGATGCCGTACGAGGTGCCGGTGATCCAGCCGGGGTCGGCCGTGCACCAGAAGATATCGTCGGCGTGCAGATCGAGCGCGTATCGGCCGGTCACATGATGGGCGACCACCGCGTCATGCACGTGCACGGCGCCTTTCGGCCGTCCGGTCGTGCCGCTGGTGAAGTGCAGAAGCGCCATATCTTCCGGCGCGGTCCATACGGTTTCGAACGCATCCGAAGCCGCCGCCATGGCGGCGCCAAGATCCTCGGTACCCGCGGGCGGGTTGGCCGAACATTCGGTCAGCAATACAACCTCGAGGCTGTCGAGCTCCCGCCGCCACGGCTCGACCTTGCGCAGATAAAACGCCTCCGAGGTTATGAGAACCCTGGCACCGCCGATCGCCATGCGCGCCTTGATCGGTTCGGGCCCGAATGCCGAGAACAGTGGCGAAAAGACGCTGCCATTCTTCAGCGCGCCGAGGGCGGCGACATAAAGCTCCGGGCTGCGGCCGAGCAGCGAATAGACGCGGTCGCCCTTGCTCACGCCGAAGCGCTTGAGCACATTGGCAAAGCGGTTGGTCTGCGCGGCAAGATCGGCATAGGAAAAGTCGCGGATTTCGTCATCGCGGCCGATCCAGCGCAGGGCCAGCTTGCCGCCGCGACCGGCCCGCACGTGCCGGTCGACCGCCTCGTAGGATATGTTCAGCCCGTCTTTCGGCAGGCCATCGAGCAAGGCACGCGCCTGCGTCCATGAAAACGATGTCACGCAACCGTCATAGTCATCCAGGCACGCGCCAGCGCGATCCTGCGGCGTCTTTCGGATTCGATCCCATGCCATGACGACATCCGGCAGTTCAGAATGAAATCAAATGTTCGCACGCGCGTTCTAATCTCGATTGGCTAAAATAAGGTCCAGCCTCGGCCGCGGATTGACGCGCATCAAATCCCTTGATCTGATGATTGATAGATTTCTCGCGGTATTTTCTTCTTGAAGGGGGAAATCATGCCTCGAACACTCCGGATGCTTCCGATTGCTTTGATCAGTTTTCTCGCGGCAGCCGGTCCTGCTGCACCGCAAACAAGTGCGGCGGTCGAGGATGAGCTTGTGCTTATCACCCCGGTCGCCAAGACACTGACCGATCCGTCCCTGGCGGAATTCGCCAAATTCGCCAAGGAAAAGTGGAATATCACGGTCAAGACCAGCGCCCTTGCCGCCGGAACGCCGGTCGCCTATGGCCGCATCGTGGAATGGAAAGGCCGCCCGGAGGCCGACATTTTCTGGGGCGGCGAAAGCGCCCTGTTCGACAAGTTGACCGAGCAGAAGCTGCTGATGAGGCTTGATTTGCCGAAGGCGGTGGTCGATTCGATCCCCAACAGTATCGGCAAGCCGAAGCCCATTCCGCTCAAGGATCCCAAGGGCTTCTGGATCGGCACCGTTCTCGAACCCTATGGGCTCGTCTATCACCCGAAAATCTTTGCCCGGCTCGGCATTCCGGAACCGAAGGATTGGGACGACCTGCTGCATCCGAAGCTGAAGGGCAACGTTGCGCAATGCGCCCCGACCCGGTCGAGCAGCAGCCACGCCACCTACGAAGTCCTCTTGCAGCGCGACGGCGACGCCAAGGGATGGGAATGGCTGAAGCGGCTCGGCGGCAATACCGGCATCTTCACCGCCCGCAGCCGTGACGTTCCCTCCGTCGTCGCCAAGGGTGAATTCGCCGCCGGCTTCGCCGTGCCGAGCTACATGGCGTTCGAGGATCGTCTGGCCGGCTTCGAACTCAAGTTCGTTGCGCCGAAGACGGCCTGGATCACGCCCGAACCGATCGCCGTGCTGGCTGGCGCCAAGCACCCGAAAGCGGCACGGGCCTTCATTGAGTTTATGCTCTCCGAGCGCGGCCAACGCGTCGCCATGGAACGCGGGGTGTTTCCGATCACGCCGAAATACCGCGTTCAGGGCGCACCCGGATCCACGGCCGAGCTGGCGGTGGAATTCACCGGCGGCATGCGGTCCTATTTCGACCGCGAGGTAACCAATATCTATGACGACGACATTGCGCAGAAACGCTACGAACAGGTCAACTCGCAATTCCGAAAGGATATCGAGTCGGCTTGGGAAGAGCTGAAGAAGAAATACTGAACTTGCAACTGCCGCGGGGGCCTGCGCCATGCGCATAGACATACAAGATGTCACAAAGCGCTTTGGCAAGATGGCAGCGGTCAACGAGGTGAACCTGTGCATCCAGGATGGTGAGTTATTCACCCTCCTGGGGCCCTCCGGTTGCGGCAAGACCACCCTGTTGCGCCTGATTGCGGGTTTCTACGCGCCCGACGAGGGCGAAATCCGCTTCGATGGCCAGCGCGTCAACGACGTTCCGCCGAACGAGCGCGGAATCGGCATGGTGTTCCAGAACTTCGCGCTCTGGCCGCACATGACGGTCCAGGAGAACGTCGGCTACGGCCTGAAATTACGCAAGCTTTCACGCACCGATATCGCGTCGCGCGTGCAGGCGGTCATGGAAAAGGTGAAGCTGGCCGGACTTGGCGATCGCTATCCCGGCCAGCTTTCCGGCGGCCAGCAGCAGCGCGTGGCGCTGGCGCGGGCCCTGGTGCTCAATCCCAAAATTCTCCTGCTCGATGAGCCGCTCTCCAATCTCGATGCCAAGGTCCGCGTGCAGGTGCGGCAGGAAATTCGCAAGCTTCAGAAAGACCTCGGCATCACGACCCTGTATGTGACGCACGATCAGGAAGAGGCGCTGACCCTGTCGGACCGTATTGCGGTCTTCAATCAGGGCAAGGTGCTCCAGGTTGCGCCGCCCAAGGAACTCTATGAGCGTCCGGCCAGCCGCTTCGTGGCCGACTTCATCGGGATCAACAACCTGATCGACGGCACGGTTACCGCGCTGGATTCCGGCGAGCAGCGCTTGCGGGTCAAGACCGGCGTCGGAGAATTTTCCGCGTTGATCGATGCGCGATTCCGGGTCGGGGATCGCTGCGTCTTGTGCATCCGTCCGGAGAACGCAGCGCTGAACGGCCGCAGCCAGGGCCACAATCTGGTCACGGGACGAATTTCCTTCGCCGCCTATATGGGAAATTCGTTGCGCTACGACGTCGAGCTTTCTCCGGGACTCATCTTCAAGATCGATATCCGCGATCCCTGGCATCATGAAATGCTGCCGCTCGACAGTAATGTCACGCTCGCTTTTCCGGCGACCAGCACGGTCGCGATCCCGGAGACGACATGAGATTGCCGCGCGCAACCTCCGCGATTCTCGGATTCGCCGTCATCTGGGCGTTCCTGATCATTTTCGTCGTCTTCCCTCTCATCCGCATTTTCTATGACGCCTTCACCGGCGAAGCCGGCGAGTTCACGCTGGTCAATTTCGCGGAATTTTTCACCGACTCCTTCTATCTGCGTTCGCTGTGGAAATCGCTGCTGCTCGGACTGGCGGCGGTATTCACGACCTCGGTGATCGGGATCGCGGTCGCGCTTCTGTTGATCCGCTACGAGTTTCCCTATCGCAATCTGTTCTCCTACCTCACCATGCTGCCGCTCATCCTGCCGCCGCTGGTCGGCGTGCTCGGATTTGTTTTCATCCTGGGCCGCGCCGGCACGGTCAATATCCTGCTCATGGACTGGTTCGGCCTGGAGCAACCGATCAATTTCATGTACGGGGTTCAAGGCGTCCTGCTGGTCGAAACGATTCACCTGTTTCCGATGATGACGCTCAGCATCCTCGACGCGTTGTCGAAGGTCGATCCGACGCTCGAGGAGGCTGCCCAGGGCATGGGGGCAAAGGGCTGGCGGCGTTTGCGGGACATCACCCTGCCGCTCACGACGCCGGGATATATTTCCGGCGCGCTGTTGGTCTTTATCTGGACTTTCGCCGATTTCATCACCCCGCTGGTCCTCGGGGTGCAGGACCTGCTCGCGCCGCAGGCCTATCTCAACATCATGCAGTTCGTCGATCGCCGTATTTTCCGGATGGGGATCGTGATTTCGGCGCTTCTCGTCATTCTCGCGATCCTGTTCGTGCTGGCCGCCCGGCAATATGTCGCGCTCAAGGATTACAGCTCGCTCGCCTATTCGCGCGTCGAACGCCGCCAGCTCGGGCCGGTCAGGCGCTGGCTCGCCGTCGGCTTCCTCTCGCTGCTCCTGTTCATTTCGTTCATGCCGCAAGTGGGCGTGATGTTCGCCGCCGTCGGCCGCGGCTGGGCACTGACGCCGTTCCCGGTCGTCTACACGCTGGAATTCTTCCGGCAGGTGAGCATCGAGACGCCGAAATTCATCCTCAACTCGATTATCTTCTCCGGTATTGCCGTCGCGCTTTGCCTCGTGGTCGGCGTCCCGATGGCCTGGATTCTCGGCCGCACCCGGACGCCCGGCCGCAACACCATGGACGCCCTCACCACGCTGATCCTCGCCATCCCGGGAACCGCGATCGGCATCGCCTATATCCGCGCTTTCAACTTTCCGCTGCCGGTGGTCGATATTCCGCTGACCAGCATGTGGATCATCCTGCCGCTCGTCCTCGCCGTGCGCCGCCTGCCTTACACCGTGCGCGGCAGCCTTTCCTCGCTGCTGCTGGTGCACAAATCGATGGAAGAGGCGGCGGAGAATGTCGGCGCCACGAAACTTCAGGTCTTCCGCGACATCACCGTGCCGCTGGTGTGGAAGGGCATCCTGGTCGGCGCGCTGTTCTCCTTCCTCACCTCGATCCAGGAAGCCTCCGCCACGATCTTTCTCACGCTCGGCGGCTGGGAGATGATGCCGTTCGGCATCTTCACCTTCTATATCGCGGGCTCGCAGAGCCAGGCCGCCGCTCTCGGCGTGATCCTGATCGCGATGTGCGCCATCAGCCTCTACATCGTGAACCGGATCGCCGGCACGCGCGTCGGCGGACTGTTCGGCTGACGCCGATCAGGTCAGGCCGGCGAGTTCCGGGCCGGCGGGCAAGGCCAACAGTTCTTCGATGGTCGCGTCGATTCCGGCGCCCTCGTTCACAATCCGGTTCACCGCCGAGGCGAGCGGCACCGGCACGCCGAGCCGGCGGCCGAGCGCGCTGATCGACGCCGCGGTCTGCACGCCCTCGGTCACGACCCTGCGCTCGGCGAGGATTTGCGCCGGCGACCGGCCCTGACCCAGCGCAATGCCGAATGTCGTGTTGCGCGACTGCGTGCCCATGCAGGTCAGCGTCACGTCGCCGCTGCCGGCAAGGCCCATCAGGTTGAGCGGGTCGCCGCCCTTGGCGCGGGCGATGCACGCCATCTCATGCAGTCCGCGCGCGATCAACAGCCCGCGTACGTTCTCGCCCATGTCGCGGGCGATCGCGATGCCGCAGGCAATGGCAAGCACGTTCTTGAAGGCGCCGCCGATCGTCGCGCTGATCGGGTCGCCGGAGGTGTAGACGCGGAAGCGCGGGCTGCCGAGCGCATGCGCGACACGCCCGGCGAGCGCCTGGTCGGCACAGGCCAATGTCACGCCGGTCGGCAATCCAAGCCCGACTTCTCTTGCGAACGAGGGCCCCGCCAGCACGCCGACGCTCGCCAGTGGAAGCGCCTCGGCAATCACTTCCGGCATCAGCGCGCACGAATTGCGCTCGATCCCCTTCGAGCACGATATCACCGGGATTCCCGCCGCCAGGAACGGCCGCAATTGTTCGGCGACGCCGCGCAGAAATTGCGACGGCACCACCATCAGGATGAAATCCGCCGCCGCCGCGGCGGCGCCCAGGTCCGCCGTCGCCACAATTCCCGGCGCGAGATCAACGCCGGGCAGGAACGAAGGATTCCCGCGGCCGGCATTGATCGCATCAACAATGTCGGTTTCCCGGGCCCACAGGCTGACGGCGAGCCCGGCGCGCCGCGCCGCGCAGGCCATCGCGGTTCCGAACGATCCGCCTCCGATGATGCCGACTTTTTTCATGCGCTGACTGCGGGGCGTTCAATAGGTCGCCCGGCCGCCGGAAATATCGAAGACGCCGCCGGTCGTGAACGAGCAGTCGGCCGACGCACAGAACGCGGCCATGGCGGCAATTTCCTCGACCAGGACAAAGCGTCCGCGCGGCACCTTGGCCAGCATGACCTTGACGAAATCCTCGTTGAACTGCCTGAGCAGTTCCGTCTTGGCCGCCGACGGCGTGATGCAGTTGACGCCGATGTCGTAACCGGCGAGCTCCTTGCCCAGCGACTTGGTTAGCGAAATCAATCCCGCCTTCGACGCCGAATAGGCCGGCGCCCGCGGATTGCCTTCCTTGCCGGCGACCGATGCGATATTGACGATGCGGCCGTAATTGTTGGCGATCATGTGCGGCACCAGCGCGCGACAGCAAAAGAATGCGCCGTCCAGGTTGACCGCCATGACCTGGCGCCAGGCGTCGAGCGGATAGTCCCAGGTCGTGGCGGTCGGACCGCCGATGCCGGCGTTATTGACCAGGATATCGATGCGGCCGAATGCGGCCAGCGTCGCATCGCGCGCGGCCTCGACGCTTGCATAGTTCGCGACATCGGCAGCGAAGGCGGCAGCCCGTCCGCGGCTGCCCAATTGCTGCGCGGTCTTCTCCGCCAACGGCCGGTCGCGGTCCCAGATCGCGACCGCTGCTCCGGAATCAAGAAAGCGCTCCGCAATCGCTCGGCCGATCCCCTGCGCGCCGCCGGTGACGACGGCAAAACGGCCATTGAGATCGATCTTGTTGGTCATGCGCGTTCTCCGGTCGCTATGCAATTCTGGCTGCGCCTGAGCCTGCGGCGGCTGGCTGCAGGATCGTTTCCGGCATCGCCGCCCCGGCCAATTTACGCAATGCGTCTGCGTGATCAGTCGTCGAACGGCGAGGGCATCGGCTTGTCTGCCTCACCGGCGCGTTCGACAGGCTCGTTATCGTCCGCCGGAGTTTCCCTTTCAATCTCGACCGGTTCGTCGTCAAGCAGTTTCGCCGGTTCATCGACGCTTTCATCATAAGAATAATGCCTGTCCCGCCGCGGCGGAACGCCCTTTGCGTGTCCATCACCCGGTTGCCACGTCATCATCGGTTCTCCATACGAGCGATTCGCGCAATTACTGTTTCGCGCGCGCCGGCCACGACAATGTAACCCGTCCATCCGACCGGGCCACGAACTCGGTCCCGAATGGCCGACATTCCCGCGTCAGCATCTGCAGGACCCAGTCGACATCGTCGGGTGAAGCCCGGACAAGACGGAATTGTCTGATCTGCAGGGCAACGATGTCCAATGCGGCAAGTTGCGAATTCCCGGTCGTGACATCGGCAAAATACATCAGCGCCAGATCGTCCCGGTACGCCTCATATCCGGTAATGCCTTCATAGTCGTTCAGGAAATCACCGCAACCGTACAGGATGAGGCGGCCGCGATAGATCTCGATCGCCTTGGCGTGATGCGAGGAATGGCCATGGACGATCGCGACATCCGTCCGATCGATCAGCTCATGGGCAAATTGCCGCTGCGCTTCGGGAATTTCATAGCCCCAGTTCGGCCCCCAATGAATCGAAACGACAACCACGTCGCCGGGCCGGCGCGCGCCGGCGATCTGTTCGGCGACGCGCCCGGCATTCGCCGCGGACAGGTCGGCGAGGAAATTCACGCCCGGCCGTTGCGGCCTCGCCGCCCAGCTCGGCGGCGTGCCGCTCGTCGCCGTCGCATAGGAAAAGACCAGCACGCGGCCCTGTCCGGCAATGTCGAGAATGGCGGGAGCGGCGGCCTCGTTCAGGTCACGGCCGGCGCCGGCGGCCCTGATGTTCAACCGCCTCAACGTCGCAAGCGTATCGAGAAGGCCGCTCTGTCCCCAGTCGAGCACATGATTGTTGGCGAGCGCGCAACAATCGATCCCCGCCGCGACCAGACAATCGGCATTCTCCGGACTCATGCGGTAATTGATGCCCTTGGCCATGTAGTCCTGGCTGCGGGTGATACTGGTTTCAAGATTGATAATGCGGACGTCCGGCTGCATGCGACGAAGCTCATCAAGCGCGGCGCCCCAAATGTAGGACGGCGAAACCCTTCGCGGAATTGCGCCGCCCGCCTTCTCGGCCAGATGCACATAGTCCAGGGCCGAACGGGCATAGCTTTCGAAAAGAACCGGATCGCACGGCTGCGCCAGTATCTGATCGATGCCGCGCCCGGTCATGACATCGCCGCACAGGAACAGGCGCATGACCTGGCGGTCGGCGCGGTCGGTGGATTGAATGGCCGCGGGCATCAGCGGCTCCGCTCGAGGCAGGATGATCGCCCGCGCGCCGCTTCGCCTGCCGGACCGAGCCGGCAGGACGCAAGGATCCGGTACCCGCTCTCGCCGGGCGGTGGCGACTGGAACAATTCCACCGATTCCACGCGCTGCGCCAGCGCAAGCGCGTGATTGATCGGACATTTGCGCGCGACCGTGCGCCCCCTTTCGCGCAGGCGCGCGAGCGTGACATGCGGGCGAAACGGCCGCTCGTCATTCTGTCCGAAAGCAGACAGCAACGCCGCGCGCAATGTTGCGAGTTTCTCGCCCGCGTCGCATTCGGCCCAGAGAAACCGCGGCCACCGCATTTCCGGACCGTAGCCCACGCGATTGAAGGCCAGCGACAGGGGCCCGGAGCATGCGAGCACCGCGCGAAGCTTTTCGACCGCGTCAGGAACCGAAAGCTCGGCCCATGGCGGCACGAGCGTGAGATGAATGTCGACGACCGGCACCGGCCGGACCGAAAACGCCTGCAGCGGCCGCGCCAGCGCGGCGAGTTCGCCGGCAATGTCGGGGGCGATCTTGATCCCGACAAACACGCGCGCGGGACCGCCGATTTCGGTCAATTCGCCGGGCGCGGGGTCTCGCTGCGGCATCAGGGCATCCGCCAGCTATCGCTCAAAGGTGCCGACGAGAACAGCTTCGGCCAGGAGGTGCTTGCGGCTCTCGCTTTCGACGTCGCGGCAGGACGGGCTCGTCATGACCGCCAGCCGGTCGACCGACAGCGCAAGCAGCCGGAAATGATAGCGGTGCGGGCCATGCCGGGGCGGCGGACACGGACCGCCATAGCCGGGGCGCTGAAAATCGTTGATCGCCTGCTTGAAGCCCGGCCGCCCGGGCTGCTGCGCGGCGCCGGCCGCAAACGCGGTTTCGGCCGCCGGTATGTCATAGGCCGCCCAATGATGCCAGGTGCCGGCGGGCGCATCGGGATCGTCGCAGAGAAGCGCGAAACTGCGCGTGCCCGCCGGTGCCCCGGTCCAGCTCAGCGGTGGAGACTCATCTTCCCCGTCGCAGGTGAAGCGGCGCGGGATCACCGAGCCCGCGGAGAAAGCGCTGGAAGTAAGCTGCATGAGCATCTCCCCGACGCCAATTTCTGTAATAATTTGTCACGAGATGAAGGCGCTCGGGTTGATGCGCGTCAAAAAGCGCCTCGCCGAAGACGGGATGATTTGCCGCAAACCCCTTGCGCGCGTCCGAGGCTGGCGATTTGCAATGCGGCCGCTCCTGCACCCGAGCCTGGTGAACGGACGAACCGGAGACCCCGCGCTTTATATCGAGACCTTGTTCGAGAAGCGCGCTATCCTGTTCGATCTCGGCGATATCGCCGCTTTGCCGCCGCGCAAGATCCACCGGCTTGAGCATATCTTCGTTTCGCACACCCATATCGATCATTTCATCGGCTTTGACCGCTTGTTGCGGGTGCTGGTCGGCCGCGAAAAGACGCTCAATCTGTATGGTCCGGAAGGATTCATCGAGCATGTGCAGCACAAGCTGCACGCCTATCGTTGGAACCTCGTCGATCGCTTTCTGTGCGACCTGGTCTTCGTGGTGACCGAAATCGATGCTTCGCTGGCCACACGCCGGGTGCGCTTCCGCCTGAAGCGCGCCTTTGCCGCAGAGGCGGGTGGTTACGGCCGCGCCTCCGACGGCATCGTTTACGCGGAGCCGGCGTTCAAGGTTTCGGCGGCCATTCTCGCACACCGTACGATGTGCCTTGGCTTTGCGATCGCGGAAGCCGCACATGTCAATGTCTGGAAAAACCGGATCGCGGAACTGAGCCTGCCGGTCGGACCCTGGCTGCGCGACCTCAAGCGCGCGGTGATTGAAAACCGCACCGACGATTGTCCGATCCGCATCGACGCCCATCGCGGAACCGGGATGCCGCTTGGCTCCCTGCGCCACGCGCTGACGGTGACGCCCGGCCAGAAAATCGCCTATGTCACCGATGCCGCGGATACCGCGGCCAATCGCGACGCGATTATCGCGCTCGCGCACGCGGCCGACATCCTGTTCATTGAAGCGGCATTCGCAAAAGCCGATGCCGCCCTGGCTGGCGAGCGGGCGCACCTGACCACGACGGGCGCCGGCCAAATCGCACGCGCCGCGGGCGTGCGCCGGATCGAGCCGTTTCATTTTTCTCCCCGTTATGCCGGCGAGGACGAGCGGCTGCTCGGCGAGGTCGCGACCGCCTTTGCCGGCGGAGCCGCAACGGGGGCCGGCGCATGAAGGACTGGAATGTGGTCGTCACCGTCTACCAGGAGGGTTTCCGGCGCGCGCTGCGGGCCTTGCGCGACTACGGGCCGGTCGAGCGCAGCCCTTATCATAATGTTCTGGTGATGATGGCCGACGATCCGATGGCGCTGCTCGGCGCCATCGAGCGCAGAACCGAAGAACAGCCCGCCTTGTATGATGCGATTTCGCGGGTCGCGCCGGCGATGCGGTCGTTCGAATTCCATTCGGCGGCGGAGTTTCGCCAGAAAGCTCAGGATACGCTGGCGGAGTGGCTGCCGCGGCTTGCCGGGCGGTCTTTTCACGTTCGCCTGCATCGCCGTGGTGCGCAGCATGACTTGCGACCGACGCAGATCGAACGCGCGCTCGACGACGCCTTGCTCGATGCGCTTGCGACCGCCGGCACGCCCGCCCGGATATCGTTCACCGGGCCGGATGCGGTGATCGCCATCGACACTATTGATGAGCGGGCCGGGCTTGGTTTGTGGACCCGCGAGGACCTTGCACGGCACCGCCTGCTGCGGCCGGACTGATCCGGATCACCTCAACCGCGCGGCACGATTTGCACCCGGCCGGGGGTCCCCTGCACCACCGCGATATCGGCCGCGCCGAATTGACCGATGGTCCAGGCATTGGTCATGAGATGGCCGCCGCCCTCGCCATGCGCGCCGTCGAGGATGAGGACACCAGCCAAGCCGCGCTTCTTCCCCGCGATGCTCCGTTCGCGATTTTCCGAAAACCGCTTCGCACTTTCCGGGGTCACGCTTTAGTCCGCCTCGCGCTCCGGCGCGCAGCAATGCGGCGCCTCGGCGCCGGCCGTTTCCCGGCTCAGCACCGCGCCGGTGACCGGATTGGGACGGAACGTGGTGCAGCCCTTCAACTGCGCGTCGTAGGCCAGATCGTAGATGCGTTTGAAGTCGTCAAACGGATAATCCGGCGGCACGTTGATGGTCTTGGAAATCGAGTTGTCGACATAGGGCTGCAACGCGGCCTGCATGGCAAGATGCGCGCTCACCGGAAGTTCTCCGGCGGTCACAAAGGCCTTTGGCATTTCCGCAGCCGGACCGCTGCTGCGCCATGACGCGAGTGCATAGTCGACAAGCGTGAATTCGGTTGGCGCGCCGTCCGCGCCCAGCACCTTGCGGGCATAAGAGGCGCCGAAGATCGGCTCCAGGCCGCTGGATACATTGCCGGCGAGAAGGCTGATCGTGCCGGTCGGAGCGATCGCGATCAGATGGCTGTTGCGGATGCCGTGAGCGGCGATCGCGTCCTGGATATCCTGCGGCAGCGCGCGGATGAAAGCACCCTGCAGATATTTGTCGCGTTCAAAATATGAAAAGCTTCCCTTTTCCCGGGCGAGCGCGACCGACGCCCGGTAGGCGGCATGACAGATGCCGCGCATGACGTCGCCGGCGGCCGCCAGCGCGCGCTCGCCGTAATAATGCAGGCCAAGCATCACGAGCGCATCGGCGAGGCCGGTAATGCCGAGGCCGATGCGGCGCGAGCCGCGCGCATTCGCGGCCTGTTGCGCAAGCGGAAATCGCGAAAGCCCGATCACGTTGTCGAGCAGGCGCACCGCAATGCCCGCGGTCTCCGTCAGGCCGTCGACATCGATGCGCGCCTCCGGCGTAAACGGAGAAACGACGAAGCGCGTCAGGTTGATCGAGCCGAGATCGCAGGCGCCGTACGGCGGCAGCGGAATTTCGCCGCAGGGATTGGTGGCGGTGATACGCTCGCGGTACCAGAGATTATTGAGCCGATTGATGCGGTCGACGAACAGGACACCGGGCTCGGCATAGTCATAGGTGGCCCGGAGAATGCGATCCCAGAGCGCCCGCGCGCGAACCCGGCGCATCACCCGGCAGGCGACCGCGCCGGTCTGTCCCGGCCATTCGCACGCGGCCGTCGCGCCGTCGCCGTCGACGCTGGCGGCCGGGAATATCAGCGGCCATTCGGCGTCGCGGCGCACCGCCGCCATGAAAGCGTCGCTGACCTGGACCGAGAGGTTGAACCGGCGCAATTCCCCCGCCTGCTGCTTGGCGGCGATGAACTCCTCGATGTCGGGATGATCGCAGCGCAACGTCGCCATCATGGCGCCGCGGCGGGCGCCGGTGGACAGGATCGTGCCGCACATCGCATCCCAGATCCGCATGAACGAGACCGGGCCGGACGCAATCGTGCCGGCGTTCCTTGCGCGCGTGCCGCGCGGCCGCAGCGTGGAGAAATCGAGGCCGATGCCGCCGCCCTGCTGCATGGTGACGGCGGCTTCCTGCAGGGCGCGGAAGATACCGGGGATGGAATCCTCGATCGCCCCCATAACGAAGCAATTGAACAGCGTCACATTGCGCGCCGTGCCGGCGCCGGCCAGGATGCGGCCGCCGGGAAGAAATCTGAAATCGTGCAGGATGCCGAAAAAGCGCGCTTCCCAGCCCGCCGCGTCCGCGGTCTCGACCGCCGCCAACGCACGCGCGATCCGGCGCCAGCTCTCCGTGATGTCGCGTTCGCAGGTCGCGCCCGCCGCAAGCCGGTATTTCGTCTCCCACACATGGCGTGCGATATCGGATATGGACTCATTCATCGTCCGGTCTCCGCAACGCCGCCGCGGCCGATTCCGTCGCAGCCTGCGCTTGCGCGCCGCGACAGCGACCGATCGGACACCGGCATCGCCTGATCTGCATCAAAACCCGCCAACCGCCCCTGTGGGATTTTGATAATATAATACTTTGTCGCCGAAACTGCGGGCCATGCCGGTTCAGAACGCCGAAATCGCGGCAATGTTCGATCAGGCTGCCGAACTCCTCGAAATTGAGGGGGAGAATCCGTTTCGCGTCCGCGCTTATCGGCGGGCCGCGCGCGTGGTGGAAGGCTTGCCGCAGAGCGTGGCAAGCCTCCTGCGCGCGGGGCGCGATCTGTCGGACTTGCCCGGCATCGGCAAGGACCTGGCGGGCAAGATCGCCGAGATCGTCAAGACCGGGCATTTCGAACTGCTCGAATCGCTCAAGAAAAAACTGCCCGGCCAACTGGGCGACATCGCCGCCCTGCCCGGGCTCGGGCCGAAACGCGTCAAGCTCCTCTACAGCAAGCTCAAGGTTCATACGCTCGACGATCTGCGCCGCGCGGTCAAAGCCGGACGATTGCATCGCCTCAAGGGATTCGGACCCGGCATCGAGAAGAAGCTATCGAGCGCGCTCGCCAAGCCGCGCGCCGAGAAGCGCTTCAAGCTCGCGGTCGCCGAAGCCGAAGCCGAGGCGCTGGTCGAATTCCTGCGCGGCAGCGGCCGCGTCGTCGTCGCCGGCAGCTACCGCCGCCGGCGCGACACGATCGGCGATCTCGACGTGCTCGTCACCGCAAAAGACGGTGCCGCGGTCGGCGATCGGCTGGTGCGTTACGAGAGCGTCGCCGAGGTGCCGGCGCACGGCCCGACGCGCACGACGGTCGTGCTGCGCTCGGGCCTGCAGGTCGACGTGCGCGCGGTGCAGGAGGAGAGCTACGGCGCGGCCCTGCTCTATTTCACCGGCTCCAAGGCGCACAATATCGCGCTGCGCGGCCTCGCCAACGAACGCGGCTGGAAACTGAACGAGTACGGGCTGTTTTCCGGCAAGCGGCGCATCGCTGGGGCGACGGAGGAGGAAGTCTACAAGAAACTCGGGCTCGCCTTCATTGCCCCGGAACTGCGCGAGGATCGCGGCGAGATCGCCCTCGCCAGGGCCGGCAAGCTGCCGCGCCTGGTCAGCCTCGCCGACATTCGCGGCGACCTGCACGTTCACTCCGACTGGACCGACGGCACCGCCACGATCGCCGAGATGGCGGAAGGCGCGAAGGCACTCGGCTATCAATATATCGCGTTGACCGATCACAGCCGGCGCGTTGCCATGGCGCATGGGCTCGACCCGGCGCGGTTGTCGCGGCAAATTCGCGAAATCGATCGCCTCAATGCCGGCCTGCGCGGCTTCACGATCCTCAAGGGGATCGAGGTCGACATTCTCAAGGACGGCCGGCTCGATCTGCCGGACGCAAGCCTCGCCCAGCTCGACATCGTGGTTGCGGCGGTCCATTCCTATTTCGGGCTGCCGCGCGAGGTGCAGACCGACCGGATCATCCGCGCGATGCACAATCCGCATGTCACGATCGTCGCCCATCCGACCGGCCGCCTGATCGGCGAGCGCGAGCCTTACGAGGTCGATATGGACCGCGTGCTTGCGGCCGCGCGCGATCTCGGATGCTGCCTCGAAATCAACGCCGAACCCGACCGGCTTGATCTCAACGACATCCATGCCCGCGCCGCAAAAACGGTCGGCGTCAAGCTGGCTGTGTCCACCGATGCGCATTCGGTGGATGCGTTCCGCTATATGCGGTTCGGGATCGATCAGGCCCGGCGCGGCGGGCTTTCGCGCGCCGA
>WBUW01000466.1 GCA_008933495.1 Pseudorhodoplanes sp. | reverse complement strand
CGTGTTGGTCATGTGGGTGTGCACGGCGTCGGTGCCGTCGAAACCGGGGCCGGCCGGCGAGCCGGAGCAGATCGTCTCGTAATATTGATACGTTTCGTTGCCGAAATTGAGGTTGTTCATGGTGCCCTGCGCGCAGGCGAGCGCCTTGAGCGCGCCGAACAGGCAATTGGTGACGGCCTGCGAGGTCTCGACATTGCCGGCGACGACGGCGGCCGGATATTCCGGCGATAGCATCGATTTTTTTGGAATGACGATGTTGATCGGCCGCAGGCAGCCGGCATTCATCGGAATGTCGTCGTCCACCATCACCCGGAAAACGTAGAGCACGGCCGCGCGCGTCACCGGCTCGGGCGCGTTGAAATTGGTCGGCTGCTGCGGCGAGGTGCCGGTGAAATCGGCGGTGGCCTCGCGCTTCTTCTTGTCGACCGTGATCTTCACCTTGATCACGGTGCCCTGGTCCATCTCGTAAGAGAACTCGCTGTCGTGCAGGCGGTCGATCACCCGCCGCACGCTTTCGGCGGCGTTGTCCTGCACGTGCTGCATGTAAGCGTCGACCACCGGCTGGCTGAAATGCGCGACCATCTTGCGCAGTTCCTGCACGCCCTTTTCGTTGGCGGCGATCTGCGCCTTGAGGTCGCTGATATTCTGCACCGGATTGCGCGCCGGATATTTCGCGCCGGTCAGCGCAGCGTACAATTCCTTCTCGCGGAAGCGGCCGCGATCGACGAGCTTGAAATTGTCGAGATAGACGCCCTCCTGCTCGATGGTCGTCGCATCCGGCGACATCGAGCCCGGCGAGATGCCGCCGACATCGGCGTGGTGGCCGCGCGAGGCGACCCAGAACAGGATCTTGCGTTTCACCTTGTCGAAGACCGGCGTGCAGACGGTGATATCGGGCAGATGCGTGCCGCCATTATAGGGCGCGTTGATGGCGTAGACGTCGCCCGGTCTGATCCTGCCCTTGTTGTCGCGGATGATGGTTTCGACCGAACGGTCCATCGAGCCGAGATGCACCGGCATGTGCGGCGCATTGGCGACGAGTGAACCGTTGCCGTCGAACACCGCGCAGGAAAAGTCGAGCCGTTCCTTGATGTTCACCGAATAGGCCGTGTTCTGCAGCGCGACGCCCATCTGCTCGGCGATCGACATGAACAGGTTGTTGAACACTTCCAGCATCACCGGGTCGGCCTTGGTGCCGATCGCGCTCTGGCGTTTCAGCTTCCTGATGCGGGCGAGCACCAGGTGATTTTTTCTGGTCAGCTCGGCCTGCCAGCCGGGCTCGACCACGATGGTCTGGTGCGGCTCGATGACGATGGCCGGTCCCTTGACCTTGTGGCCGGGCTTGAGCTGATCGCGGGTATAGACGCCGGCCTTGTGCCACTGGCCGCCGGAGAAAAATCGGGTTCGGCGCGCCGGCGCGGGAAGCCTGCTGCGGCTGGCCTTGAGCAGCTTTTCGCGGAACCTGGCGCCGCCGCCGACCGCCTCGACCGACACCGCCTCAATCACGAGCCCCTTCCTGCGGTCGATGAATCCGAATTGCGCCTTGTGCGCCTTTTCGAAGGCCGATTTCATCGCGGCAAGCGCGCCGGCCTTCACGACCAGCGCGGTGTCCGTACCGGCGTAGCGGATATGCGCACGCACGATCACCTTGATTGCTTTGGCCGGCACGCCTTGGCCGGCGACTTCGTGCTTCACCGCTTTGCCGAGCACGCCGCCGATCCGGTTGAGCGTTGCCAGCGCCTTCACGCCGAATGGCTCCTCGATCGCCTGCTGGCGGGTGGCGCGGATGTCGGCGAGGCCCATGCCGTAGGCGGAGAGCAGCGACGAGAAGGGATGGATGAGCACTTTTGTCATGCCGAGCGCATCGGCGACCAAGCAGGCGTGTTGTCCGCCGGCGCCGCCGAAGCAATTGAGCGCATAGCGCGTGACGTCGTAGCCGCGCTGCACCGAAATCTTCTTGATCGCATTCGCCATGTTCTCGACCGCGATCTTGATGAAACCGTCGGCGGCCTCTTCCGGCGTGCGGCCGCCGACCTGCTTTGCGAGATCGGCAAAGGCGCGCCGCACCGTCTCGGCGTCAAGCGGCTGGTTCTGGCTCGGGCCGAAGATTTTCGGGAAAAAATCCGGAATGAGCTTGCCGGCCATGACATTGGCGTCGGTGACCGCCAGCGGGCCGCCGCGGCGATAGCATTTCGGGCCGGGATTGGCGCCGGCCGAATCCGGGCCGACGCGGAAGCGCGCGCCGTCGAAATGCAGGATCGAGCCGCCGCCGGCGGCGACCGTGTGAATGAGCATCATCGGCGCGCGCATGCGCACGCCGGCGACTTCGGTCTCGAACGCGCGCTCATATTCGCCGTCATAATGCGACACGTCGGTCGAGGTGCCGCCCATGTCGAAGCCGATCACAGCCCTGAAGCCGGCTGCGCGCGCGGTCTGCGCCATCGACACCACGCCGCCGGCCGGACCTGACAGGATGGCATCCTTGCCCTGGAACAGATCGGCGGCGGTGAGGCCGCCCGACGACATCATGAACATGAGGCGGGCGGTTTCCCTCTCCCCATCGGGAAGAGGGTGGCGCGCGAGGCGCGCCGGGTGAGGGGGCGGCGACCCGTTTGTCGCCCGACCCCCCTCACCCCGGCCCTCTCCCCAAAGGGGAGAGGGAGAAGAGGAGCCAGCCTCCAGTTCGGCGGCCACCTGCTCCACATACCGCCGCAAAATCGGCGACAGATACGCATCCACCACGGTGGTGTCGCCGCGGCCGACCAGCTTGATCAGCGGCGAGACCTCGTGACTGACCGACACTTGCGGGAAGCCGAGCTCGCGCGCGAGCGCGGCGACCATCCTTTCATGCTCGGGATAACG
>WBUW01000465.1 GCA_008933495.1 Pseudorhodoplanes sp. | reverse complement strand
AGAAAGTGTTTCGCGCTTTCTGTGCGCGCGGCGATGGCGGCGGGGAAACCGACAACAAGGCGCTGATCGCCGAGATCGTGGCGCTGCGCGCCGAGCGCGCCCGGCTGCTCGGCTATCCGAGCTTCGCCCATTTCCGCCTCGACGACTGCATGGCCAAGACGCCGCAGGCGGTGCGCGACCTGCTCGGCCGGGTCTGGGAGCTGGCGCGCGGGCACGCCTTGGCCGATCGCGCCGAGCTGCAGAAGCTGATCCAGGCCGAAGGCGGCAATTTCAGGCTCGCGCCGTGGGACTGGCGCTACTATGCGGAAAAGCTGCGCAAGGCGCGCCACGACATCGATGAATCGCAGATCAAGCCGTATCTGCAGCTCGAGCGCGTGATCGAGGCCGCGTTCCATACCGCGACCCGGCTGTTCGGTCTGTCGTTTCGTCGCCGCGACGACGTTCCGGTCTGGCATCCGGACGTGCGCGTCTGGGAGGTCAAGGGGCCGGACGGCCGCCACGCCGGGCTGTTCTTCGGCGATTATTTCGCCCGCCCCTCCAAGCATGGCGGCGCCTGGATGACGACCCTGCGCGACCAGGAGAAGCTGGCGCCCAATCCGGCTGAGTGGGCACCGGTCAGCCGCCCGGATTGCGCGCCTGCTCAAGAAGCAGGGGCGCGGCCGGACGCAAAACCGGTTTCCGCTTTTGCTGACAGTGCTCCGCGCGATGTACGTCCGCTCGTGGTCAACATCATGAACTTCAACAAGGCCGCCGACGGCGAGCCGAGCCTGCTCAGCTACGACGACGCGCGCACGCTGTTCCACGAATTCGGCCACGCGCTGCACGCGCTCCTGTCGGACGTCACCTATCCCACGGTCTCGGGCACCAGCGTCTTGACCGACTGGGTGGAACTGCCCTCGCAGCTTTACGAGCACTGGTTCGAGCAGCCGGAAGTGCTGCGCCGCTTTGCGCTGCATTACAAAACCGGCGAGCCGATGCCCGAAGACCTGCTCAGGCGCGTGCTCGCGGCGCGCACCTTCAACCAGGGCTTTTCGACCGTGGAATATGTCGCCTCCGCGCTGGTCGATCTGGAATTTCATTCGCTGCCGCAGGTCGACCGCCTCGATGTTGCCGGCTTCGAAGCCGCGACGCTGGCGCAGATCGGGATGCCGGAGGAAATCGCGATGCGCCACCGCTCGCCGCATTTCGAGCATGTGTTTGCGAGCGGCGGCTATGCCTCGGCCTATTACAGCTACATGTGGTCGGAGGTGCTCGACGCCGACGCCTTCCGCGCCTTCGAGGAAACTGGCGACGTGTTCGATCCGGCCACCGCGCGCAAGCTGCGCGATCACGTCTATGCGGCCGGCGGATCGCGCGATCCGGAGACGCTCTACATCGCCTTCCGCGGCCGCCTGCCGACGCCCGACGCGCTGCTGGAGCGGCGTGGCCTCGCCGAATTCATGCCGGCGGGGGAGGTGTAGACCTCTCCGCCGTCATTCCGTGGCGTGTACTCCCCTGACGGGGGAGGTCGGCGCGAAACTCCCGAGTGGGGGATCAGCTTGTAGCGCGGGTTGGGTGAAGCGGAATCCGGTATATTCGCTTGCTGCAGGCTTGCGGTCGGTAACGGACGACATGGCAGGAAAACGCTTTGATATTCGACTCGCGGTGGGATCACTGCGCGGGCCGCGTTCCAGCGTGTGGGCTTTTTGGTCGCGAAACTCTGAAGTTTATTCCGCTCACCGCAGCATGGGCGGTATTGAGAAATTTAGTTTTCACACCCCAACTCTATGCCGTCACGCCTTCACAAAAGAACATGGCGGACCCAGCGAGCGAACCAACCGGGCAATGCATGCGTGGCTTCGCGGAAACACACCACCGGCAGGGAGCAATCAAATCGTTCGCGTGTTGCGCATAGGTATCGCTACCGATCATCTTTCGACCAGCCTCGTGGAAACGCCTCCCGACAATACACACTGGATAAATCCTGCCCCGTCGGGAGGGTCCACCATGATTGATCTGTCGTTCACTAACGATAGCGAGGCTACCTTGCGCGAAGCGCTCAAAGCTGAGCCAGCCAACCTTGCGCATAAGTTGCTTGCCTTTAGGCAACTGCAGAATGGCGAAGCATTTTGCATCAGCAGTTGGCATTCGGATAAGGCGAACAACGTGTTCAGGGTCTTGGCTGCTCCTCACGATCCTCGCGATTTGCTGATATTCCCACTTGATCCTGACAACACTGGAAGACCCGTCAGATTGATGCTTTTTTCAAAACCGAAAGATGGTGATTTGATGAGGGTGTGGGAGATGGGCGGTTACTTCGGCATCATGAGTGGGCGCAATGCGGCTATCCCGAGTTGCGTGCGTCCGCCACCTCTCTTATTGATGCCAGATCCTTGACGTGGATGCCCGCGACAGGCGGGCATGACGGAATTCATCTGAATGTCCCTCCATTCCGCCGGACATCGCCGCGGCGTCGTGGCCGCGCCGCACGGCGCAGCCGTCGAGGCCGGCCGACACATTCTCGCCGAAGGCGGCAACGCGCTCGAAGCCATGGTGGCGATGGCGGCGAGCATCGCCGCGGTCTATCCGCACATGAATCATGCCGGCGGCGACGGCTTCTGGCTCCTGCGCGAGCCTTCGGGCCGCGTGCGCGCGCTGATGGCGCCGGGGCCGGCGGGTGCGAAGGCGACGCCGGCGCTCTATCGCGAGGCCGGACACGATGTCATCCCGCCGCGCGGGCCGCTGGCGGCGCTCACCGTGCCGGGCGCGGTCGGCGGCTGGGCGCTGGCGCTCGACGTCGCGAAAGCGCATGGCGGAAAACTGCCGCTCGATCTGCTGCTCGAGCCGGCAATCGCCGCGGCGCGCACGGGCTACATGGTCACGCGC
>WBUW01000464.1 GCA_008933495.1 Pseudorhodoplanes sp. | reverse complement strand
GAAAGCCGGAGTGTGGTTCCGGCGGGGTCGTCTCTGCATGGTCGCTCCTGATTCGCAGGCAACAGCGTGCCTGCCGTCAGGCAGAAATTCCACTTAGCGCCCTGTGCAGATTTGCGGGACCGGCTCTACCCAAGCTCACGCAGTAGCGTGACTGCGGTTGATCGGACTTAATATTTAATTGGTTGGTCTTAATTTTGGATTTTATTGATTTTATTTCAATATTGTGTTTTTGAATTGTTGCATTCATCTCTTTCAAAAGCCTAAAATAAAAAAGATGACGCATTTAAGCCAAGACCATACCGACCTTGCGAGTCAAAGCGAAATTCGATGCGCCACATGTTTTCTCCGGCAGTCTGGATTTTGTGGTGCATTGTTGGATGCACGGTCGCGACTGCCTATACGCCAAGATAGCCGTACGACCGGCGCCGGTGAGACCATCTGCTTTGAAGGCGATCCGTCTGAGTACGTATGCATTCTTTGCCACGGCTGGGCTGTTCGCTCGAAGCAGATAGCGGATGGACGTCGACAGATATTGTCCGTCCTGCTACCGGGGGAGATGTTTTCCTCAATGATGATATTTGAGGAAAATATTAGCTTCTCCGTGCAGGCAGTGACGGACGTGCTGGTGACCCGTTTTAACCGCGCCGATGTCAAGTCCGCGCTTATGATCGGACCAGCTGTGTTGCACGCCGTGGCGGACGTTTGCATTACAGAATTGAGAGAAGCGGATCAACTACTGATCTGTCTCGGCCGATGCAACGCGGAGGAACGCATGGCGCGATTCTTCTTGTCTTTGTCCAGACGGCTGAACTCGCACCGCGTTAATCACCACCAACGACGCCATCGTTTTCCTTTGCGGCAGCAAGACCTCGCTGACATCATGGGACTAACACCCATTCACATCAACAGAGTGATCGGACGCTTTCGCAGAGCTAAGTACATTGAAATGTCGTCAGGTTATCTAACGATAATCAATAAAGCGGCGCTTGAGCGTATATGCCGATGCCAGTTCAAAGATAGAGGATTGGCGAAAATATTATAACGAAGGGCGCCCCCACGGGGCGATCGGCCAGAAGACACCGGTTACGTTGCTGAATCACGACGGCGCGACCAGCCCGCCATCGTGACAGAGCCGGAAAACTCTACCGGCCGGTGATCCAAAGTTTGGCCTCGCTGTCGAAGCCGGAAAATCTAACCTTCGGCGATCCAAAGTACGGCCCCAGTGCATACATCCCACATCAGGTAATTATTTTGCGAAACATTGATTGTGGCGAGAGGTCGGATTCGTTGAAACCCGATCGAGTGAGGATTGAATATATAGAGCCGCTGGTGTGGCAGGCGAAGAGCGGTCGAGGCTTTCCGAAACGCAGAAGGGGCCTAGTTGGACCCAAGCCCCTTGCCCTTCGAGAAGGAGATGTCTAAGCGCGGCTGGCGATCCTCTCGTCGATCCAGGCTTCCACTTCTTCCGCCATCGCTCCATGACATGCGGTTAAAAGTGCAGATGATTGTGGCGGTACTGTCTTGCCTTCATGGATTTCATGTGCTTAACTTAAGTTATTAACTTAGGTTAATGTGGGTCTGGGGCGTTACCTCGGGGACTGGGCTTTGTGTCCATACCCCCCCCGAGAGCCTGAGTGGGGAAGAGAGTAGATAGGGTCGGTTGAGGTAAGTCGCATGTCACCGGGGGGGCGACTCGGGGACGCGGGCGTTGCGTCGGCGTCAAACGGGCAATTTCAATCAATCGATCGACGTGACCGGCGTCCGCTTCGGCGGGCCGTGCGGGCGTTGGCGACCCGCGGGGGCATCTGGGCACCGCTCATCCTCTGCGCCGACCTCGCGCCATCGCTCTATTCTCGGATTGTTCACACAGGCCGCTTCGGCACGACGCCAAGGCTGGGCAGGTGCGTGCGCGCTGTTCTCGTATTGATTTGCGCTGTTTTCGTGATCTCCATGACGACGTACGGCGCCCGAGCGCAGATCACTTGCGCGGCTGGTGGCGGCGAAGATTCAAACCCCACTTTCCTGCCGGCGCAGGTCGAGCTTTCCGGCGCATGTGGCGCGCCGCAAGGGACCGGCGGTGGCGTGTATTCAGATCCCACCAATGCAGGATTGCAGCCCTATGCCCGAAGGTTCCTGCTCGTGTTGCCGGATTCGGCTCCGTTCGATGGCGCAACCAATCCCGCTAAGATTCGATTTACGGACGGCACGAACCTGCTAACCATTTCGTCCGTCTCGTGTCCGGGCGCCACGGTCGGGGGCGTCGGTACAAGCGTCGCCACGATACGATTGACCGGAAACAGCTCCTGCCTGATCACGGTGGGCGCGAACGGCAACGATAGGGGATACACGGGGACTCTCACCCTGACCGGCAGTGTCTACACGATTTCCGTGGGAACCTTATCGGGCACCGGCTTCGGGGGGACCTTCACGGCCGTGGTTACCACCGGCACAACTGGGCCCACCGCGCAGGACCGCGGCAAAATCGCCGACAGCCTGCTCAATGTGTTCAACAACTTCAGCGCCTCAGTATTCGACACCGATGGCGCCTCGATCTTCGGCAACGGACAGGGGACGGGTGTCACCTTCGCGCCGACCGGTATGACGATTTTATCGAGCCGCGCCGGGCCGGGATATTCGTCGCCGATGAGCCTCAACGGCGACAACCCGTTCGACCGCACCTTCGATTCGCTCGACTTGACGCCCTCGGGGCTGCGCCATCGCGATCGCTCCAATAACGGTTTCATGTTCCGTTTCGACCTGTCGGAGATGGCGCGGGCGCGGGCAAACGCGGAAAACGTCCTCGGCGCCGACAAGAACGCGCCGAAGGGAGTGACCGCGCACTCTCCGTTCAATGCCTGGGTGTCGGGG
>WBUW01000011.1 GCA_008933495.1 Pseudorhodoplanes sp. | reverse complement strand
TGATAGGCGCGCAGCGCCTCGACCGGCGTCTCGGCATGGCACATGCACTCGGCGGCCTCCAGCGCCGCGCGCGTGCCGCGGTGGCGGCGCTCGAACCAACCGCGCGAAAATGCTTCCATCGCGGTCAGCAGCTTTTCCTGGTTCTGCCAGAACAGGCAGGCATTCTTGGCAACGGCCTCCGGCACAGCGGATGTCGGAAGCCACGCGCGCTGCAGCGTGTTGAACTGCTCATTCCAATTCCAGCCGTACATGACGACCTCCTTGTTTGGACCGAACGCTACTCCCTTGCGTCCGGCGCGCGCCGGACGCGCTTACCGTTCAAGAACGTAACGACCGGGCGCTTCGCAAACAGGCACGATCCCGCGCGCGGGCGCCCCGATCGCCGGCGGGGCAACCGGCGCGGACGAATGCTCGGTCAGCCATTTGCACCAGGCCTGCCACCATGAGCCGGAAACCGGCTGACGGCTGGCGAACCATTGCTCGGGCGCGACATAGGGTGCGGTATGGGCATGCGTCCCGGTCCGGTATTCGCGCCGCGAACCTTTCGGCGGATTGACGATCCCGGTATTGTGGCCGCCGCCCGTGAGCGCGAACGTAATGTCGACGTCGGCTTGCAGATGAATCTTGTAGACCGATTTCCACGGCGCGACGTGATCCCATTCGGTGGCGACCACGAACATCGGCACATTGATATTCGACAAGCCGACCGGCGTGCCGTCGACCACGTAGCGGCCGGCCGCCAGATCGTTGTTGAGAAACAGCCGCCGCAGATACTCGCTGTGCATGCGGTAGGGCATGCGCGTGGCGTCCGCATTCCAGGCCATCAGGTCCGAGATCGCGGTTCGCCCGCCCAGCAGATAGTCGCGCACCAGCCGCGACCAGATGAGATCGTTCGAGCGCAGCAGCCGGAAAGCGCCGGCCATCTGTCCGGCATCGAGCACACCCTGTTGCCACATCAGGTCTTCCAGGAAGCTGACCTCGCTCTCGTCGATGAAGAGCGTCAGTTCGCCGGCGTCGGCGAAATCGGTTTGGGCCGCGAGCAGGGTGAGCGTTTTCAGCGACTTGTCGTCCTTGCGGCCAAGCGCGGCCGCCGCGATCGCAAGCAGCGTACCGCCGAGGCAATAGCCCATCGCATGAACCGGCCGATCCGGAACAATGGCTTTGACTATTGCGAGCGCCGCGTCGATGCCGCGCGTCAGATAATCGTCCATGCCGAGGTCGCGCTGTTCGGGACCTGGATTTCGCCACGACACCATGAAGACGGTATGGCCGGCGGCAACGAGGTGGCGCACCAGCGAATTGTCCGGCGACAGGTCGAGAATGTAATATTTCATGATCCAGGCCGGCACGATCAGGATCGGCTCGGGATGGACCGTTCCAGTTGCCGGCTTGTATTGAATGAGCTCGATCAGGTCGTTGCGGAACACCACCGCGCCCGGGGTGCAGGCGATCGTCTCGCCGACCTTGTAGTTCTCGGCCCCGACCGGCGGGCGCCCCGCCATCGCGCGTTGCGCGTCGTCGAGAAAATTGACGGCGCCGTCAACGAGATTCTTGCCGGCGGTCTCCCAGGTCTTGCGCAACACGACCGGATTGGTCGCGAAGATATTGCTCGGAGCCCACAGGTCCAGAATCTGGCGGACAGTGAAGGCCATTTCCTGCGCATTGTGGCGGGACACACCCGGAACCTGCGTCGTGGCCTGTTGCCACCAATCCTGCTGCATCAGGAACGCCTGATGGAGGATGTTGAACGGCCATGTCGACCACGCCGGGTCCGAAAATCGTTTATCCTGCGGCAGCGGCTCCACGCACTTGGCCGGCGCCGCCTCGCGACCGCAGAGTGCGCAGCGCGCGGCATATTGCGAAAGCTGAATGGATCGTTCGACGGCAAGACCGGCCAGGCGCTGTTGCAGGCTGGGCGTAACCGCCAGGTGCGCGAGCCAGTCGACATAGGCGGTCATCAGCGAGACCGGCGAACGGCCTTGCGTCGCACGCACGATGGCCGCGCGCACCAGCCGGTCAAGATCGGTGCGGGGCGGCGCGCCGTCGCTTGCCTCGTGCGGCACCGGCCGTTCAGCGTGCGGCTTTTCCGGCGATGCAGGCGGGGTGGCAAATACCGGCGCTGCGGGCTGCGGATCGCCGCGGTCCGGCAAGTCCCGCCTGTGTTGGGTCGCCAAAGCTAAATTTGTCATAAATTCTTATTGCAGCCACGCGGTCTGCAACCTTGATCTGGGTCAAGCGCGGCGCTGATACAACGTCAGCAACATTGACGCAACGTCAGCAACATCAACGCATTCTCACATCATGATCGTCGCCGACGAATCTGGCGAAATGACGTTGTGCGTCGTCGATCCGGAAAACCATGATCGGATCTGGTTGATCGGATCATAGTCTGGATTCTTTGATTTCTGTGCGATCTTACGCGGAATCGGTTATTATTTTAACAGATCGCGCTTTGATTACGCGCGCGCGGGTTCGTTCTCGGCAAGATCGTGCAGCATGATGAAGGCTTGCAGGACGGAACGCTTGCGGATTTCGGCCCGGCCCGGATTTCCATAACGCATTTCGCGGTGGACGAGCTGGCCTGTGCGCGAGGCTGCGGCAAAATGGACGAGGCCGATCGGCTTGCCGCCTTCGCCTCCCGTCGGCCCGGCAATGCCGGTGATTGCGACCGCAAGATCGACGGGCGCGTGGGCGAGGGCGCCCGTGGCCATGGCAATCGCCGTTTCGCGGCTGACGGCCCCGTGCGCTTTCAGCGTCTCGGCCGGCACGCCGAGCATGTCCTGTTTGGCCTGGTTGCTGTAGGTGATAAAGCCGCGATCGAGCATCCCGGAAACCCCGGGCACGTCGGTCAGCGTGCCGGCGACGAGCCCGCCGGTGCACGATTCCGCCGTGGCGAGCGTCAGCTTCTTGCGCATACAAATGGCGAGCAGCCGGTTTGCCGCCGCGACAAGATCGTCATCGCGCATCGTTGCCGCTCCAGGGTAGCCGAACCGTGGCCTGGGCGAAGGCGGCAATGCCTTCACCGCGTCCGGTAAAACCCAGTCCCTCGCTGGTGGTGGCCTTGACCGCCACCCGATCGGGCGCAATGTCCGCGATCGCGGCGATCCGCTGCCGCATGGCGTCGCGATGCGGGCCGATTTTCGGCGCTTCGCATACGACCGTCACGTCGAGATGCGCGATTCGCCCGCCGCGCGCGACCACGCGCTGTGCGGCGAACGCAAGGAAACGATCCGAGGAGACCCCGCGCCATTGCGGATCGGACGGCGGAAAATGAGTGCCGATGTCGCCGTCGGACAGCGCGCCCAGAATGGCATCGACAAGCGCATGCAGGACGACATCCGCGTCGGAATGGCCGGTGAGACCACGCGGGTGCGCAATCGCAATGCCGCCGAGCACCACATGATCACCGTCACCGAACGCATGAACGTCAAACCCCATCCCGGTGCGGATGTCGCTGAGCGCAGCCTGGGCCCGCGCCAGATCGTCGACCGTCGTCAGTTTCACGTTATGCGGGTCTCCGGGAAACGTCATAACGCTCATCCCCGCCCATTCGGCAAGCGCGGCGTCATCGGTGAAATCGTCGCGGCCCGCCGCCGCCGCACGGCGATGAGCCGCAAGCAGGAGCGAATAGCGGAAGGCTTGCGGGGTCTGCACCGCGCGCAGCGCGGCGCGATCCGGGGTTGTCAGGACGCGCCCGTCGGCGTCGACCGACTTGATCGTATCGGTTACCGGAAATGCCGGGATGGCGGCATCGTGGTCGCAGCCCGCCGCGATCGCGCGATCGACGAGATCCGCCGTTACAAATGGCCTGGCCGAATCGTGAACCAGGACGAGGTCCGGCACCTGTGATTGGAGGGCGCTCAGGCCCGCAAACACCGAGGCCTGCCGCGTCGCCCCACCCGCGACGGGGGGCGCCAATGTGAGCCCGGCCGCGGCGGCCCGAAACAGCGCATCGTCGCCCTCGGCAATGACGGGCTGGATCACTGAAACACCGCGGTGCCCAAGAAATAACCGCAAGCTCCAGCGTACGACCGGATCTCGGTCCAACAGCCTGTATTGCTTCGGTATTCCGCCTCCGCTGCGGACGCCGCGTCCGGCGGCGAGCACAATGGCGGCAACGCGGGGGGCCATGCCGGAACGCTCCTGGTCCTGCCGATAGGCATTTTGCTTAGCCGGTCGCTCGGCCGGCCGGTAGCGGAATAAACAAAGCCGTGATTGCTGCAATGCAACACTTGTGTCTGTAGCACGAATTGGCTAAAGTCTATGCACTTTGACAATTGACTATTTGATGTGCAAATACCCGTGACCGCCAAAACTGCCCGCACAAATCCGCGCCGCATCGGCGAAATCGCACTCGCCAATTGTGTCGTCCTCGCCCCGATGTCGGGGGTCACGGACGCGCCGTTCCGGCGCCTGGTCGCCCGGCTCGGCGCCGGCCTCGTCGTTTCGGAAATGGTGGCGACCCAGAAGCTGGTCGATCGTCGGCGTGACGCGTTGCTGCGTGCCGAGGGCGAGGGCGTCGACATCCATGTCGTGCAACTGGCCGGCTGCGAGGCGCGCTGGATGGCCGAAGGTGCCCGCGTCGCCGAAGCATCGGGCGCCGCCGTGGTTGACATCAATATGGGCTGCCCGGCCAAGCACGTCATCAACGGCCAATCCGGGTCGGCGCTGATGCGCGACCTCGATCACGCCCTGGCCCTGATCGAAGCAACCGTCGCGGCCGTGTCGATCCCGGTCACGCTGAAAATGCGGCTCGGATGGGACGACGCATCGATCAATGCGCCGGAGCTTGCGCGCCGCGCCGAGGATGCCGGCGTGCGGATGATCACCGTGCACGGGCGCACGCGCTGCCAGTTCTACAGGGGACGCGCGAACTGGGCGGCGGTGCGGTCGGTCAAGGACGCCGTGTCCGTTCCGGTCGCCGTCAACGGCGACATCACGAATTGCGACGACGCCGATGCCGCGCTTGAACAGTCCGGCGCCGACATGGTCATGGTCGGGCGCGCGGCGCAGGGTCGGCCGTGGTTCCCCGGCCAATTGGCCCGCTATCTGGCGACCGGCGCGCGCGAACGCGATCCCGATCTCCTGACCCAGCTTGCGCTCGTGTCCGAAGTGTACGAGCAGATGCTCGCGCACCATGGCACTGAAATCGGGCGCCGCCACGCGCGCAAACACATCGGCTCGGCGCTCGATGTGGCGGCCGCCAATGCCGGCGTTTCGGCGGAGATTCTCAAACGCGAGCGCTTTACCGTGCTCACCGCCGACAATCCGGCCGATACATTGACGCGGCTGGCGCGCGCGTTCGAGGTGTTTGCGGCGCACGCCGCCGGCGACGCGCGGACGGGCCGGAGGGCGGCATGAGTATCGAGGCGGCCACGGTCGCATTTCCGTCCGAAGCCGTGGTCAACGCGCTGCCGCTGCCGGTGTTCGTGGTCGACGGGCAGGGCCGGGTCGTCGACGCCAATGTATCGGCCGAGGCCTTTTTCGAGGTCTCCGTCACGCTGCTGCAGCGCCTCCACTTGCGCGACCTTGTTCCGTTCGGCAGCCCCTTGCTGGCGCTTGTTGAGCAGGTGCGCGACCGCGGCGCGCCGGTGAACGAATATCGCGTCGATCTCTCCACCCCGCGCAATCCCGGCGACCGGATCGTCGATCTGCATGTGGCGCCGCTGCCGGAAAAGCCCGGTTACGTCGTGATCATGCTGCAGGAACGCACGATCGCCGACAAGATGGACCGCCAGCTCACCCATCGCGGCGCCGCCCGTTCCGTCATCGCGCTGGCCTCCATGCTGGCGCACGAGATCAAGAACCCCTTGTCGGGCATTCGCGGCGCCGCGCAATTGCTCGAACAGGCCGCCGCCGACGAGGATCGCGCACTGACGCGCCTGATCTGCGACGAGGCCGACCGGATCGTAAAGCTCGTGGACCGCATGGAGGTCTTTGCCGACGAACGCCCGGTCGAGCGCGAACCCGTGAACATCCATGTCGTGCTCGAGCATGTGAAGCGGCTAGCGCAATCGGGATTTGGGCGGCACATCAAGTTTGTCGAGGATTACGACCCCTCGTTGCCGCCGGTGCTGGCAAACCGCGACCAACTCGTGCAGGTCTTCCTCAATCTCGTGAAAAACGCCGCCGAGGCGATCGGCGAGCATGCGATCGACGGCGAAATCCACATGACCACGGCGTTCCGCCCGGGCGTGCGGCTGTCGCTGCCCGGCAGCAAGACGCGCGTCTCGCTGCCGCTCGAATTCTGCATCAAGGACAACGGGCCGGGCGTGCCGAGCGATCTCGTGCCGCACCTGTTCGATCCCTTCGTGACCACCAAGCCGAGCGGATCGGGCCTCGGCCTTGCCTTGGTCGCCAAGATCATCGGCGATCACGGCGGCATCGTCGAATGTGAATCACAGGCGCGGCACACGACATTCCGGGTGCTGATGCCGATGTTTGCCGGGGCTGACGCCGCGGCGCGAACCAGCATGTCGGGGCTGGCGAGCGCGGCGGGCGAGCGATGAACACTGACAGCGGAGGTTGGATAAGAAGCGATGCCCGCGGGTAGCATTTTGGTCGCCGACGACGATGCCGCGATCCGGACCGTGCTCAACCAGGCGCTCTCGCGCGCCGGCTATGAGGTGCGCTCCACCAGCAACGCCGCCACGCTCTGGCGCTGGGTGAGCCAGGGCGAGGGCGATCTCGTCATTACCGACGTCGTGATGCCGGACGAGAACGCCTTCGAACTGATCCCGCGGATCAAGAAAATCCGCCCGGATCTGCCGATCATCGTCATGAGCGCGCAGAACACGTTCATGACCGCGATCCGCGCCTCGGAGAAGGGTGCCTATGAATACCTGCCCAAGCCCTTCGACCTGAAGGAGCTTGTCGCCATCGTCGGGCGCGCGCTGTCGGAGCCCAAGGACAAGCCGCAGGCCCCGGTCCGCACCGACGAATTCGACTCGATCCCGCTGGTCGGCCGCTCGCCCGCGATGCAGGAAATCTACCGGCTGCTCGCGCGCCTCATGCAGACCGACCTCACCGTGATGATCATGGGCGAGTCGGGCACCGGCAAGGAACTGGTGGCGCGCGCGCTGCACGATTTCGGCAAGCGCCGCACCGGCCCCTTCGTCGCCATCAACATGGCCGCAATCCCGCGCGACCTGATCGAGTCCGAATTGTTCGGTCACGAAAAGGGGGCCTTCACCGGCGCCAATACGCGCAGCGCCGGGCGCTTCGAGCTGGCCGAAGGCGGCACGCTGTTCCTGGACGAGATCGGCGACATGCCGATGGAGGCGCAGACGCGCCTGTTGCGCGTCCTGCAGCAGGGCGAATACACGACGGTGGGCGGACGCTCGCCGATCAAGACCGACGTGCGCATCGTGGCGGCCACCAACAAGGACCTGCGCATCCTGATCCAGCAGGGATTGTTCCGCGAGGACCTGTTCTTCCGCCTCAACGTCGTGCCGCTGCGCTTGCCGCCGCTGCGCGAGCGCACGGAAGACATTCCCGACCTTATCCGGCACTTCTTCCTGCAGGCCGAGCGCGAGGGCCTGCCGCCCAAGCAGATCGACCAGGCCGCGCTCGACCGGCTGAGGAAATATTCGTGGCCCGGCAATGTGCGCGAGCTTGAGAACCTGGCCCGCCGGCTCGCCGCGCTCTATCCGCAGGATACGATCACAGTCGCGGTGATCGAGGCGGAGCTGACGCAACCTGCGGCCAGCGCCGAGCCGGTCGCCGCGGAGGCCGACAGTCTGTCGGCCGCCGTCGAGCGCAATCTCACCAGATATTTTGCCGGCTTCCAGGGCCGCCTGCCGCCGCCCGGCCTCTATCATCGCATCCTGCGCGAGATCGAATATCCGCTGCTGACCGCAGCCCTCGCGGCGACGCGCGGCAACCAGATCCGGGCGGCCGACCTGCTTGGCGTCAATCGCAACACGCTGCGCAAGAAAATCCGCGATCTCGACATTCAGGTAATTCGAACCAGCAACTGACGCGAGCGCGTCTGATCCGGCCGGTCGCGCCCCGGAATAGTCGCAATTTCGCAACATTGTTGTAGAATTACATCAGATACTCATTAATCGAGTACCTGCGCCGACTTTTCCGTCCGACAACCCGCCCCTCCTGCGACGCACCGAGAATGGCCCACGCCGACCAGACAGCATCCGCTGACGCCTTGGCCGGCTTCGCCGGCAGCCGGCTCATGAACCGCTGGCTCGGGCCGGCGGCGGTCCTGATCGCATTGCTCGCGGCGCTGCTCACCTTCGTCGTCCTGACCGGGCTCACGCCGATCGTTCCCACCCATCAGGTGGTCGTGGCCTTGCTAATGGCGGACGCCGTCGCCGCCCTGTTCCTCATCTCCGTCATCGGCCGCGAAATCTGGTCCATCGTCCAGGCGCGCCGGCGCGGTCGCGCTGCGTCGGAATTGCACATCCGCATCATCGCCCTGTTTTCGGTGATCGCGGCCGCGCCCGCGATCCTGGTCGCGATCGTGGCGAGCGTGACGCTCGACCGCGGACTGGACCGACTGTTCTCGACACGCACGCGCGCGGTGATCGAAAACTCGCTCCACGTTTCGGAGGCCTATCTGCGCGAACACGGGCAGCTCATCCGCAGCGATATCGGCGCGATGTCGATCGACGTGGCCCGCGCCAAGCCGCTCTTCGATCAGGATCGCGACCGCTTCCGCCAGTTCCTGACCGCACAAATCTCGATCCGCGGCCTGCGCGCGGTCGCGCTGATCGACAATAATCTCACGGTACTCGAGCGCAGCAATCTGCGCGGCACTGCCGATTTTGTCGCCCCGTCGAAATCCGTCCTTGAGCGCATCAACGAAACCGAGCCGCAGATTGCTCTGATTCCGGAGGCGAATTATGTCGCCGCCATCATCAAGCTGCGCAATTTCGAAGACACCTACCTCTATATCACCCGCAGCCTCGATCCGCGCGTGGTCGCCCAGTTGCGCGAGACGCGCGCCAATGTCGTCGAGTATGCGAACCTCGAAGCGCGGCGCCTCGGCGTGCAGATCGCCTTCGGCCTGATGTACACCGTGATTGCCCTGATCCTGCTCCTGTCAGCGGTCTGGATCGGGCTGAACTTCGCCAATCGCCTGGTGGCCCCGATCCGGCGGCTGATCGGCGCCGCCAATGTGGTGTCGACCGGGAACCTGCATGTTCAGGTCCCCATTCGGCGCGCCGAGGGCGACCTTGCGCAATTGGGCGAGACCTTCAACAAGATGACCCAGGAGCTGCGCACGCAGCGCGACGACCTCGTGCGCGCGCGCGACCAGATCGACAGCCGCCGCCGCTTCACCGAGGCCGTGCTGGCCGGCGCGAGCGCGGGCGTCATCGGCGTCGACCACGACGGCCGCATCAGCATCGTCAATCGTTCGGCGGAGAAGCTCATCGGACACGGCGAGGCGGACGCGCTCGGACGTAAACTGATCGACGCCGTTCCCGAGCTCGCCGGGCTGGTCGCCGCCGCGCACGAAGGCAACCAGCGGCTGGTGCAGGGTCAGATCACGATCAGTCGCGCCGGCCGCGAGCGCAACCTGTCGGTTCGCGTCGCCAGCGAGCAGTCGGCCGACGCCGAGCACGGCTATGTCGTGACACTCGACGACATTACCGAACTCGTCACCGCCCAGCGCACCTCAGCCTGGGCCGATATCGCACGGCGCATTGCCCATGAAATCAAGAACCCGCTTACGCCGATCCAGTTGTCGGCGGAGCGGCTGCGCCGCAAGTATGGCCGGTCCATTAGCGATGACCCGGCCGTCTTCGAGCAATGCACCGACACGATCGTTCGCCAGGTCGACGACATTCGCCGCATGGTCGACGAGTTCTCCCGGTTTGCGCGCATGCCGAAGCCCGTGATCGCCCAGGAGGATGTCGCGGACACGGTCCGCCAGGCGGCATTCCTGATGCGGGTCGGCCATCCCAATATCGATATCGAGCACGCAATCGCCGACGACCCGATGCCGGCGCGTTTCGACCGCCGGCTCATTTCGCAGGCGCTCACCAACATCATCAAGAACGCCGCCGAAGCGATTGCCGCCGGGCCGGCCGGCGGCGAGCGCGGCCGGATCGAGGTGTCCGCGCGGCGCGCCGGGTCCGACATCACGATCGATATTGTCGACAACGGCATCGGCCTGCCGAAGGAGGGTCGCGGCCGCTTGCTCGAACCCTATGTCACGACCCGCGAAAAAGGAACCGGGCTTGGGCTCGCCATTGTCGGCAAGATTCTCGAAGAGCACGGGGGCGGCATCGAGCTACACGACGCCGCCGAGAAAGAGCCGGGGCGGCGCGGAGCCTGGATTCGCATGCGTTTCAACGCGGATCCGCCGGTGACCGCCACGAGCGGAGAAAGATCCCTCACAACAGGGCAATGAGCGTCACGCATGGCAGCCGATATATTGATCGTCGACGACGAGGCCGACATTTGCGAACTGGTCGCGGGCATTCTCCAGGATGAGGGATTTGCCACGCGAACGGCACGTAACAGCGATTCCGCGCTCGCCGCGATCCAGGCCCGGCGCCCGAACCTCGTGTTTCTCGACATCTGGCTGCAGGGCAGCCGCCTCGACGGCTTGCAGCTTCTGGGCGCCGTCAAGGAGCTGCATCCGGAATTGCCGGTCGTCATGATTTCCGGGCACGGCAATATCGAGACCGCGGTCGCCGCCATCAAGAACGGCGCTTACGATTTCATCGAGAAGCCGTTCAAGGCCGATCGGCTGCTGCTCATCGCCGACCGCGCGCTCGAAGCCTCGCGCCTGCGCCGCGAGGTCCGCGAGCTGAAACAGCTCGCCCCGGTCGCCAATTCGATCATGGGGCATTCGTCGACCATCAACCAGCTCCGCCAGACGATCGAGCGCGTGGCGCCAACCAACAGCCGGATCCTCATCGTCGGACCTTCCGGCTGCGGCAAGGAATTGTGCGCGCGCACCATCCATTCGCTGTCGGCACGCGCGGCCGGGCCGTTCGTCGTCATCAATGCGGCGGCAATTACGCCCGAGCGCATGGAGACCGAACTGTTCGGGATCGAGCAGGCGAATGGCAGCCAGGGCCGCAAAATCGGCGCGCTCGAAGAGGCGCATGGCGGCACGCTCTTCATCGACGAGATTTCCGACATGCCGCGCGAAACCCAGAACAGGATATTGCGCGTATTGACCGACCAGACTTTCGAGCGGGTCGGCGGCAACAGCAGAGTCGCCGTCGATGTGCGGATCATCTCCTCGACCGCGCGCAATCTGGAGGCCGAAATCGCGGCCGGACGTTTTCGCGAGGACCTCTATCACCGCCTGTCGGTCGTACCGATCCGCGTTCCGCCGCTGGCCGAACGGCGAGAGGACATTGCCGAACTCGTCGACTTCTTCATGGAGCAGATTTCGCATGCCACCGGTCTGCCCAAGCGCAGCATCGGGGACGATGCCATGGCGGTGCTGCAATCGCACGATTGGCCCGGCAATGTGCGCCAGCTCCGCAACAATGTAGAACGCCTGATGATTCTGGCCGGCGGCGATTCGTCCGCCGCGATCAATGCCAGCATGCTCCCGCAGGATGTCGGTTCCATGATCCCGACCATGCCGAACGGCAATGGCGGCGAACAGCTCATGGGTCTGCCCCTGCGCGAAGCGCGTGAAATGTTCGAACGCGAATATCTGGTCGCCCAGATCAATCGCTTCGGCGGCAATATTTCGCGCACCGCCGAATTTGTCGGCATGGAGCGCTCCGCGCTGCACCGCAAGCTCAAGGCGCTCGGCATCAGCTAGAATATATGTCAATAGCCTTGGACAATTTTCTTCGACCTTCAATAGCCGTCGGCCTGTATTGACTTTCATCCGACGGCCCCGATCATTACGGTATCGCTACTCGGCGGCGCGACGACCGCCGGCATACCGATCAGGGGGACAAATGGCGACGGCAATTCGATTGGGCGCCTTGAGTGCATGCGCGGCCATGCTGGCTGCCGCCGTTATGCTGGTGGCCGCATCGGGCGCGGCACAGGCCGAACTACTGGTCGCCGTGGTGGGCGACAGCAACGTCTACGGCAAGGGCGTATCGCGCGACCAGGCCTATCCGGCCAAGCTTGAGCGCGCGCTGAAAGCCAAGGGCCGCGACGTGCGCGTGCTCAACAGCGGGATCAACGGCGACACCACCACTGGGCTGATGGGCCGGCTCGATTCGGCCGCGCCGTCCGGCACCAAAGTCGCCGTGGTGTGGATCGGCATCAACGACATAAAGCGCGGGGTGCCCCGAGATAAGGTCGTTGCCAATGTGCGGAATATTTCGAACCGCCTGGAAAAGCGCGGCATCCAGGTCGTCGTCATCAAGAATCGTGAATACGCCGACGTGTTCGCGAAGCACACGATCCCGAACGACCCGGAAAAGCACCTCGCGCCGGCCGGCTACGACGTGATGGTGGCGCGGACGCTGGGCCAAGTGGATCAGGCCATCGCGCGAGTCAAGAAATAGGCGGAAGCCAACGGCCTACGCGTCCATCACCAGCCCGTCCTCCGCCACCAGCACGCCGGCAGCCTTTACCTCGTCCAGTCGCGCGAGCATGGTCGGGTTCATGTGCGTGACCATGACTTGCGCGCGCGCAGGTCGGCAAGTCGCGCTTTGGGCATCTCCCAGCTCATATGGCCAGTGATGCGGCCGGCATAGGCATAGCATTCGCAGACAAACAGATCGGCACCGGCCGCGATCGGCAGAAGTGCGTCTCGCGCCATTCGTGCTGCCGGCGCCAGGTTGTTGTTCCTGCCGCCTTACAGTCCAGACCTCAATCCGATCGAACAGGTCTTCGCCAAACTCAAGACCCTCCTGCGCAAGGCGGCCGAGCGGACGGTCGAGGCCACCTGGAAACGAACCGGCGCACTCCTGCAAACTTTCACACCGCAGGAATGCGCCAATTACTTCAGGAACGCCGGATATGCTTCAATCTGATTGGATCAGACACTAGCATTCCGGAGCGCCGCCTATGTCCCGCATCGCCTATGTCAATGGCCGATATGTGCCGCGCGCGGCCGCCTGCGTGCATGTCGAGGACCGCGGATACCAGTTCGCCGACGGCGTGTACGAGGTCTGCGAGGTACGCGACGGCAAACTGGTGGATGAGCGGCGGCACATGGCGCGGCTGGTACGCTCGCTCGGCGAGCTGCGCATACCGCTGCCGATGTCGCTGTCCGCTCTCAGCGTCGTGCTGCACGAGGTGGTCCGGCGCAACCGCCTCGGCTACGGCCTGGTCTATTTGCAGGTCACGCGCGGCGTCGCACGGCGCGACCACGCGTTTCCGCCGCCCGGCACGCGGCCCGCGCTCGTCGTCACGGCGAACGGCCTCGACGCCGCCAGGGCCGACGCCATGGCAGCGGCGGGGATCGCGGTCATCACCGTTCCCGAAAACCGCTGGGAGCGCGTTGACATCAAGGCCACCGCGCTGCTGCCCAACGTGCTCGCCAAACAGGCCGCGCGTGAACGCGGAGCGCGCGAGGCCTGGTATGTCGATCGCGACGGCTACGTGACCGAAGGAGCCTCCTCGAACGCCTGGATTGTCACCGGCGACGGCAAGCTCGTGACCCGGCCGGCCGACTTCGGGATTCTGAAAGGCATCACGCGCGCCGTGGTCCTGGATGCGATCCGGGCGCAGGGGCTGGCCCTCGAGGAGCGCCCCTTTACCGTCGCCGAGGCGCTGGAAGCGCGGGAGGCCTTTTTGACCTCGGCCACCCAGCTTGTCATGCCGGTCGTCCGGATCGACGGCCGCCCGGTCGGAAACGGCGTACCGGGGCCGCTCGCGACCGCGCTCCGGCGCGGTTTTCATGCCTTCGCCGCGTTTTCCTGAAGCGGCGGCGCGGAGGCGCCTATAGACGAGTTGAGACTTGCGCGCCAGCGTGGCCTGCCGTCTAATGATTGATCTTCAGCCCTCGTGGGGAACGTCGGATGAGTGACGGGGGCGACGAAGCGGGAAAAATAGCTGCCGGATCATTGACCGCCGGCGGCCAAAAAACGGAAACAGCGTCAATGGCGGCCGAACGCGCACAGAACCTGCAAGACACATTCCTTAATCACGTTCGAAAGGCGAAAATCCCTCTCACGATCTTCCTGGTGAACGGGGTCAAGCTGCAAGGCGTCGTGACCTGGTTCGACAATTTCTGCGTTCTGTTGCGACGCGACGGACACTCGCAGCTCGTCTACAAGCATGCCATTTCGACCATCATGCCCGGCCACCCGATCCAGCTTTTCGAGGGGGCCGAGGAGGGGGCAGCGACCGGAGAGAAGGTCTGATTGGAGCAGCGCCGCCGGGACAGGAATGCCGACGATCTGAGCGCACGCCGTTCCGGCGCCGGGTCCATGCGTGCCATCGTGATCGGACCGTATTTGCGGCGCGGGTGCGGCGCGGAGGGCGCGACGCGGGCGCCGGGGGCGCGCCTTGAGGAGGCGGTCGGGCTCGCCCAGGCGATCGACCTGACAATCGTCCAGTCCGGCCTGGTGATGCTCGGCGAAATCCGGCCGGCAACCTATCTCGGCACCGGCAAGGCCGACGAAATCGCCGGCCTCGTCAAGTCGCTTGCCGCCGGGCTCGTGGTCATGGACTGCGCGCTCTCGCCAATCCAGCAGCGCAATCTCGAAAAGCTCTGGAACGCCAAGGTGCTCGACCGCACCGGCCTGATCCTGGAAATCTTCGGCCGGCGCGCGCACACGCGCGAGGGCGTGCTGCAGGTCGAGCTCGCGCACCTGACCTATCAGAAAAGCCGGCTGGTGCGCTCCTGGACCCACCTCGAACGCCAGCGCGGCGGTTTCGGCTTCCTGGGCGGGCCGGGCGAGACCCAGATCGAGGCCGACCGGCGCGTCATCGCCGAGCGCATTGCGCGGATCGAGAGCGAGCTTGACAGCGTCAAGAAGCGGCGCGCCCTGCATCGCGAGAGCCGCAAGCGCGTGCCCTATCCGGTTGCCGCCCTCGTCGGCTACACCAATGCCGGCAAGTCGACCTTGTTCAACCGCCTCACGCGCGCCGCCGTGCTGCAGGCGGACATGCTGTTTGCCACCCTCGACCCGACCCTGCGCGCGGTGACGCTGCCGCACGGCGCCAAGATCATCCTGTCCGACACCGTCGGCTTCATTTCCGACCTTCCCACAATGCTGGTCGCCGCCTTCCGCGCGACGCTTGAGGAAGTGACCGAGGCCGACATCATCCTGCACGTGCGCGACGTGGCGCACGCGGACACCGAAGCCCAGCGCACCGACGTGCAGGCCGTGCTGGAATCGCTCGGCATCGACGCCGACGACCGCCGCATCGTGGAAGTGTGGAACAAGGTCGACCGGCTCGACGCCCTGGCGCGCCGCCGCCTCGATAATTCCGTCGCGCGCGCGAGCGCGCACATGTGCCCGCACGCGCGGCCGGTTGCGGTTTCCGCGCTGACCGGGGAGGGCGTCGCCGCGCTGATCGCGGCCCTCGAGCGCCGCCTGACGCAAGACCGCGCGGTGATGCGCATCGTCATCGCCGCCGAGGACGGCGCCGGCGCAAGCTGGCTGCACCGCCATACCGAAGTGCTCGACCGCCGGGTCGAGCCGGACGGACGCGTCGTCATGACCGTGCGCGCCGACGCCGCCAATGCCGCGCTCGTGCAGGCGCGTTTTCCCCGGCCCGGCGCCGCGCCCGATCCGCGGTCGTTGTCTTAGGGCATGATCCCGAAAAGTGTGCAGCGGTTTTCGGAAAAGATCATGCTCAAATAAAGAGCTGAAGCGGGATGTCGATTCGAGGAAAAATCATCTCGCTTAAGAGCGCGCCTCCCGCCGCGCTTCAGGACCGGCTGGCGTCACCGGGGCGGCGTTCGGCGCGCTTGGCCTCGGTCCAGAGCGCTTCCATTTCCTCAAGCGAGGCCTCGCCCAGCGCGCGCCCGCGTTCGGCGAGCGTGCGCTCGATATGGCGGAAGCGCCGCTCGAACTTGGCATTGGCGCGCCGCAGGGCGGCATCGGGATCGACAGCGAGGTGGCGCGCAAGGTTCACGACCGCGAACAACAGATCGCCGATCTCGTCTTCGGCGTCGGCGGCGTTTTGGCGGGCGATCGCGTCCGCCATCTCGTCGGCTTCCTCGCGGATTTTCGCCAGCACCATCATCGGATCGTTCCAGTCGAAGCCGACGTCGCCCGCGCGCGCCTGCAGCCTGAGCGCGCGCAGGAGCGGCGGCAGCCCGGCCGGCACGCTCGAAAGATGCGAAGACGCCTGGTCGGCGGACGCCCCGTTGCGGGCGGCGCGCTCGGCCTTCTCCTCGGCCTTGATCCGGCTCCACAGGCCCTTGACCTGGTCGGGCGACATATCGCGCGCCTCGCCGAATACATGCGGATGACGCCGGATCAGCTTCTCGGTGATGGCCTGCACCACGTCGCCGAAGGCGAAGGCGCCTTGCTCCTGCGCCATGCGCGCGTGAAAGACGACCTGGAGCAGGAGGTCGCCGAGTTCCTCGCGCAAATCGTCACGGTCGCCGCGCATGATCGCGTCGGCGACCTCGTAGGCTTCCTCGACCGTGTACGGCGCGATGGTCTCGAATGTCTGTTGCAGGTCCCAGGGGCAGCCGCTGCCGGGCGCGCGCAAGGCGGCCATGATCTCGATCAGCCGTGCAATGTCGCGCGAAGGTTTCATGCTCGGGGTCTTGGGTCGGTCGGCGGGCGCTGCTGTCGTAGCAGATCGATCCCGGCCGGGCGAACCTGGGAAGCCACGGGCGCGCCCGGGCGAACGCGGGGCGCACCGGGCGGCGCGCCAGGCCGATTCGCATAAGACATATTATGGAATATTCCGTTGGCGCCGGGACCGGAGAAAACAGATCAGCACTGGCTCAATTGAATATCGCCGCCAGTCCAAGGATTTAGCGAAAAAACATGATCCATTGTTCGGCGCGTTACAGCGCGATTTTCATCCCGTCATACGCCGGCTGAACATGCGCCGGCAGGCTCGCGGCCAGCGCCGCATAGTCCAGATCCGAATGCATATTGGTCAGCACCGCCTGCCGCGGGCCGATCCGCGCGACCCAGGCCAGCGCGTCGCCGAGGCTGAAATGGCTTGGATGCGGCGCGTGCCGCAAGGCATCGACGATCCACAGATCGAGACCCTTGAGCGCCGCCACGCTTTCGTCCGGCATTCCGACCAGATCGGCCGAATAGGCCGCGCCGCCGAACCGAAATCCGAGCGAGACAATGTCGCCGTGGTCCTGCAGGAACGGCAAGGCGGTGACCGGTCCGCCCTCGCCCTCGATCGTGACCGGGCGGCCCGGCACCAGCCGGTGCTCCTGCAGGATCGGCGGATAATCGCTGCCCGGCGGCTTCATGAAACAATAGCCGAAGCGCGCATGCAGCGCGCGCGAGGTCGGCTCGTCGAGATAGGCATCGATCCGCCGCCGCCGGTGGATGAAGAGCGGGCGCAGATCGTCAATGCCGTGCGTGTGATCGGCATGTTCGTGCGTGAAGAGCACCGCATCGAGCGAGCTCACGCCGGCAGCGAGCAGTTGCTCGCGCAGGTCGGGCGAGGTGTCCACGAGCACGCTGGTCTTGCCGCCATCGGTCCCCGTGCACTCGACCAGCAGCGAGCAGCGGCGGCGGCGGTTTTTCGGATTGGCCGGATCGCACGCCCCCCAGCCGAGCGCGGGCCGCGGAACGCCGCCCGACGATCCGCAACCCAGTATGGTCAGCGTCAGCGTCATGCCGCCGCCCGGGCGCGCGGGACCTTGGAAAACAGCCGGAAGAAGTTCTCGGTCGTTTGCCGCGCCATGGCCTCATAGCTGACGCCGCGGATGGCGGCCAGCACCTTGGCCGTTTCCACCACATAGCCCGGCTCGTTGCGCTTGCCGCGGAATGGACCGGGCGCCAGATACGGCGCGTCGGTTTCCACCAGGATGCGGTCGGCCGGCAGCGCCGCCGCAATCTCGCGCAGCGCGTCCGACTTCTTGAAGGTCAGGATGCCGCTGAACGACACATAATGGCCAAGCGCAATGCCGCGCTCGGCAAGGTCGCATCCGCCGGTGAAGCAATGCAGCACGGCGGGAAACGGCCCGCGCGCGCTTTCTTCTTCAAGGATTTTGGCCATGTCGTCGTCGGCATCGCGCGAATGGATGACAAGCGGCAGCCCGGTCGCGCGCGCCGCGGCAATGTGCGCGCGCAGGCCCTGCTCCTGCGCCTCGCGCGGGCTATTGTCATAATGATAATCGAGGCCGGCCTCGCCGATCGCGACCACTTTCTCGCCTGCGGCAAGCGCTTCCAGTTTCGCCGCGTCGATATCGAGCTCCTCGTGCGCGTGGTGCGGATGGGTCCCGACCGAGCAATAGACGTCGGGAAACCGCGCGCAGATGTCGAGCAGCCGCTGCAACTGGCGCGCGCGCGTCGAGATCGTGACCATCCGGGTCAGGCCCTGCGCGCGCGCCCGCGCCACGATCGCATCGAGCTCGTTCGCAAAATCGGGAAAATCGAGATGACAATGGCTGTCGACGATCATGGCATCATGCCGGCGTCGCGGCCGGCTCGATATAGCGCGGGAAGACCGGACTTGGCGCCGGCAGCGTCACCCCGCCGGCCAGGCGATGCGCGCCGCCGAGGTGCCGGAACGTGCGTTCGGATGCCGGCACGGCAAGAATGTCGAGCAGCCGCCCCGCCGATTCCGGGATGAATGGCTGCGCCAGGATCGCCACCTGCCGGATGGTCTCGGCGGTGACATAGAGCACGGTGCCCATGCGCCGCAGGTCGGTCTTGGCGAGTGCCCACGGTGCCTCGCCGGCAAAATAGCGGTTGGCATCGGCGACGACCGACCAGACCAGCGCGAGGATCTGGTGCAGTTGCTGGGTCTTCATCGCCGCGCGCGCACCCCCGATCATCGCATCGGCCGCGGCGAGCATGGTTCTGTCGTTTTCCGAATAAACCC
>WBUW01000463.1 GCA_008933495.1 Pseudorhodoplanes sp. | reverse complement strand
CCTGTCGTAGCGGCCGGCAGCGACCGCTTCGGCAATGCGCGCGGCGACCGCAACGCCGAGATCGGCACGGATCAGCGCATCCTCGATGTCCTCGACGGTTTCCGCATCGAGCTTGCGCTTGGTGACGAGATCGCTCAGCGCCCCGCCCAATGACGAGGAGGTGCGCCGCAGGCCGCCGCTCAGGCGCTGCCACCAGCCGCTTGGTCCGCTCTTGCTGTCGTTCATGCCGCCGCCGTGATAGCGGTTTCGGCATGACACCGGAAGAGATGCAGGCGCGTCTTCTTTACCGCGACGGCTTGATGCTGGTGCTGGACAAGCCGCCCGGCCTGCCGGTGCATCGCGGCCCGAAAGGCGGCGAGAGCCTGGAGGATCATTTCGCGGCGCTGCGCTTCGGCCTGCCGCGCAATCCGGCGCTCGCCCACCGGCTCGA
This sequence comes from Pseudorhodoplanes sp., assembly GCA_008933495.1. GTDB lineage: Bacteria > Pseudomonadota > Alphaproteobacteria > Rhizobiales > Xanthobacteraceae > Pseudorhodoplanes. The sequence continues at coordinate 2,444 of WBUW01000463.1, read as the reverse complement.
CCGCGAAACCTCCGGCTGCCTCGTGCTGGGCCGCCACCGCAAGGCGCTGGCCGCGCTCGCCAAACTGTTCAAGACCGGCAAGGTCGGCAAGACCTATTGGGCGGTGACCGAAAGCGTGCCCGACAGGCCGGAGGGCCGGATCGACATCCCGCTCGCCAGGCGCGACGAGGCGCGCGGCTGGTGGATGAAGCCCGATCCGCACGGCCTGCCGTCCACGACGATCTGGCGCGTGCTCGGGCAGGCCGGCGGCCGCGCCTGGCTCGCGCTCGAACCGGTCACCGGCCGCACGCATCAATTGCGGGTGCATTGCGCGGACATGGGCTGGCCGATTCTGGGCGACAGCATCTATGGCAGCGCGCCGCGCACGGGCGGCCCGGGATTGCACCTGCTCTCACGCGCGGTCGTCGTGCCGCTTTATAAGAACCGCGATCCGGTGCGCGTCAGCGCGCCGGCGCCCGCGCACATGCGCGCGGCCTTGCTCGCCTGCGGCTGGGACGGACAGGATCCGCCGCGGGAAACGAGGCCGCTCATTGCCGATCAGATCCCGATCGGCGCGATCCGATCAGGCTAGAGCATAATCCGTTCGGGTTGAATCGGACCGCGCGCGCGATTTATTTTTTCGCGCGATCTTGCGCCGAACCGGTTGCCGCTTCGGCGGATCGCGCTCTAACGCATCGGGTTTTCACGACTTGTCGGTCACCATCAGCCGCCCGGTCGCGGTGACGGCAAGCTCGCCGTTCTCGTTGAGGACGCGGCCTTTCAGCTCGACCACGTCGCCGGTCTGCGCCGAGGTCTGCGTGACCCGCATCACCTCCCATTCGAGCGTCACCGTCTCGTCGCCATAGATCGCCTTGTGGAAGCGGATCGAGAAATCGAGCCCGACCGCGTCGTAGCGCGCCGAATAATGCGTGGCGGCGAGCGCCATCAGACGCGCGGCCATCTGGGTGCCGCTCGCGATCAGCTTCTTGTAGCGGCTGCGCGCGGCGAACTCGGCATCGTGGTGCAGCGGATTGAAATCGTGCGCGGCTCTGGCAAAGGCGACCGCCTCGCCGGGCGTCATCCGGATCACTTCCGAGAAACGCTCGCCGGTCATCACTCGCATCGGTGCCGCCCGCGCGGGTTGAAAACGGTCAAGGTCAAGGATCACACCGCCAGCAAAAGGCGGCCGTCATGTCCGGCAATCGGAACTTCCAGGATCGTGCCCGCCGCCGCGGTGCGCGCAAGCCGCACGGCGGTGAACTGCTCGCTGCGTCCGATTTCGCGCGATTCGGCGAGCACGCGCAGCCGGCGGCCGACTTGGGCTTCAAGATGGCGGCGCAATGCCGCCTCGCCCGCTTCGCGCAGGCGCGCGGCGCGCTCCTTGACGATCGCGCGATCGACCTGCGGCATGCGCGCCGCCGGCGTGCCCGGCCGCGGCGAGAATGGAAAGACATGCAGGTGCGTGAGCCGGCAATCCTCCACCAGCGACAGCGAACGCGCGAACATGGCCTCGTCCTCGGTCGGGAAGCCGGCGATGATATCGGCGCCGAACACGACATCCGGGCGCCGCCGGCGCACCTCTTCGCAGAACGCAATAGCGTCGGCGCGCGAATGGCGGCGCTTCATGCGCTTGAGAATGAGGTCGTCGCCGGCCTGCAGCGACAGGTGCAGGTGCGGCATCAGGCGCGGCTCGGCGGCCAGCGCATCGAGCAGGTCGGCATCGGCCTCCACCGAATCGATCGAGGACAGGCGCAGCCGGCGCAGGTCCGGCACCTGGCGCAGGATTTCCTTTACCAGCAAGCCGAGCCGCGGCGCGCCCGGCAGATTGGCGCCGTAGCTCGTGATGTCGACCCCGGTCAGCACGACTTCGCGGTAGCCGTTGCCGACCAGACGGCGGACCTGCGCCACGACATCGGCGAGCGACACCGAGCGCGAGGGGCCGCGGCCGAACGGGATGATGCAGAAGGTGCAGCGATGGTCGCAGCCGTTCTGGACCTGCACGGTTGCGCGCGCGCGGCCTTCGATGCCCTCGACCGGGCGCAACGCCGCCTCGCGCACCGCCATGATGTCGGCGACGGCCGAGCGCGGGCCGGCGGATGCCGCCGATCCGGCCTTCGCCAGAACGTCGCGCGTTTGACGCCAGAGCTTGCGGTCGAGCTTCTCCGAATTGCCGAGTACGCGGTCGACCTCGGGCATGTCTACGAACATGGCGGGGTCGGTCTGGGCGGCACATCCGGTGACAACGATGCGGGTATCCGGCCGTGCGCGCCGCAGCCGGCGGATCGCCTGCCGCGCCTGGCGCACTGCTTCGCCGGTCACCGCGCAGGTATTGACGACCACGGCGTTGTCGAGCCCGACCGCGCGCGCCTCGGCGCGCATGATTTCGGATTCGTGCGTGTTCAGCCGGCAGCCGAAGGTGACGACCTCGACGCTCATGCCGCCCCCGCCGCCGCGCCAAACAACGA
>WBUW01000462.1 GCA_008933495.1 Pseudorhodoplanes sp. | reverse complement strand
AAGCCACATGCGCGTGAAGGGATCTGCGGGATGCAGGAGTGGCCGGCGGCAAGACGCACTGACCCTCTTCCTGCGCGGGACAGGGTGGCGAGCGCGGAGCGGTAGCGAGCGCGAGCCGGGTGAGGGGCCGTGCCATGCCCCTCACCTGGCTCGCGCCTTTCAGGTGCTCGCCACCCTCTCCCCGCACGCAACTCGGGTAAACCCGAGTTGCGTCACGTTATACCACCGGAGCCAATTTCCGACCGGTCACGCGCGAGCTTGACCCGCGCATCCGTCGCAAAAAAGAAGAGCCGTCTCAAGATGATGGATTGCCGGATCAAGTCCGGCAATGACAGTGCGGACAGGTCGAGATCAAACACGCTTGGTATTACATGGCCGAAGTCGGAAACATCCGACTTCGGCGCGGGGAGAGGAAGCAAACGTCAGTACCGGTAATGATCGCTCTTGAACGGGCCTTCCGGCTTCACGCCGATATAGGAAGCCTGGTCGGGGCGGAGCTTCGTCAGCTTCACGCCGATCTTGTCGAGATGCAGCATCGCCACCTTCTCGTCGAGCGTCTTGGGCAGGGTGTAGACCTTCTTCTCGTATTTGCCGGGGTTGGTCCACAGCTCGATCTGCGCCAGCGTCTGGTTGGTGAACGACGCCGACATCACGAAGCTCGGATGCCCCATGGCGTTGCCGAGATTGACCAGCCGCCCCTCCGACAGAAGGATGATGCGCTTGCCGTCGGGGAACTCGATCTCGTCCACCTGCGGCTTGATGTTGTGCCACTTGAAATTCTTCAGGCCGGCGACCTGGATCTCGTTGTCGAAGTGGCCGATGTTGCAGACGATGGCGCGGTCCTTCATGCCGCGCATGTGGTCGACGGTGATGACGTCCCGGTTGCCGGTGGCGGTGACGAAGATGTCGGCGCGCTTCACCGCCTCTTCCATCGTGGTCACTTCATAGCCTTCCATCGCCGCCTGCAGCGCGCAGATCGGATCGATCTCGGAAACCATGACGCGGCAGCCGGCCTGCCGCAGCGAGGCGGCCGAGCCCTTGCCGACATCGCCGAAGCCGGCGACCATCGCCACCTTGCCCGACATCATCACGTCGGTGCCGCGGCGGATGCCGTCGACCAGCGACTCGCGGCAGCCATAGAGATTGTCGAATTTCGACTTGGTCACCGAGTCGTTGACGTTGATGGCGGGGAACAGGAGCGTGCCGTTCTTCTGCATCTCGTAGAGGCGGTGCACGCCGGTGGTGGTCTCTTCCGAGACGCCCTTGATGTTTTTCGCGATCCCGCCGAACCAGCCCTTGGGCTTTTCCTTCAGCGTCTTCTTCAGGAGCGCGAACAGGATTTCCTCTTCTTCCGAGCCGGGCTTGTCGAGGAAGGCGGTGTCGCCGCCCTCCGCGCGCACGCCCAGATGCACGAACAGCGTGGCGTCGCCGCCGTCGTCGAGGATCATGTTGGGCGTGCCGCCGTCGCCCCATTCGAACAGCTTGCGGGTATAGTCCCAATATTCGGTGAGGCTTTCGCCCTTGACCGCGAACACCGGAATGCCGGCGGCGGCGACCGCGGCGGCGGCGTGGTCCTGCGTCGAATAGATGTTGCAGGAGACCCAGCGGATGTCGGCGCCGAGCGCGGCCAGCGTCTCGATCAGCACCGCGGTCTGGATCGTCATGTGCAGGGAGCCGGCGATGCGGGCGCCCTTGAGCGGCTGCCTAGGGCCGTATTCGGCGCGCGTCGCCATCAGGCCGGGCATCTCGGTCTCGGCGATGGCGATTTCCTTGCGGCCGAATTCGGCGAGGCCGATGTCCTTGACGATGTAGTCGCTGAAGGCGGTCTTCTTCGCGGCGGCGGTGCTCATGACGATCCTTGTTGCTTGCCCTGCTGCTGGAATGGCTGCGGCGCCGAAACGGCCGGGTCCGGACGCGCGCGCCCGGGCCGCGGCCCAATGGGGCCGCCCGCTGTCGGACCGTGCCTATAGCAGGGCCGGCACGGGGCCGCAAGAAGGATATAAAGATTTCTTTATGTGACCTTCGACCCTGACGCCGGCGCACCGCAGCGTGGAACGGTGCACCGCAGACGCGGGACCGTTTCAAATCCGGTGCTGACAACGATCCCGGATCAACGGCGCAGCATTTCGCTGACGCTCAAGCTGCGCCGCGCCCGGGATGACGTGAGAAGTCGGGATGCGTAACGGCCCCGGATCAGCGACGAACCGCGTCGCCACGCGCCGTGCTGCATCGCATTCGGGACGCGGATTGCCTTCCGTCCGCAAACGCTACCCCTTCCGCGGCTCCGTCTTCTGCGCCTTGACGATCCCCGCCTGCGCGAGCGCGGCCGCGGTCTGCTGCATCTTGTTGATCAGATCGATGGCGGCGGCCGGCGGCAGCACCAGCCGGCAGGCCGGATAGCGGCGGCCGGTGCGCGGCTGGTCGGCCCTGACGTCGTCCATGCGCGTGATCCCGAACTCGATCCGCATGGTCTGGCCGTCGAACGAGACGCTGTTGATCGCGTCGGCGAATGTCTCGGCGCATTCGGGGCGGTCGATGCTGCGGATCGACGGCTTCTGCATCCTGTTCTTGTCGGGCGAGGCCGGGGCGGCGGGATCGCTCATGGTGCTTCTTGCTCCGATGCAATGACGCGGCGCGGACGGGCCGCCTGTTCCCTGCCGCCTGTTCCCTGGAGCATGATCCCGAAAAGCGGGAACCTGTATCTGTGATCTGTCGCCGTCATAATGGCGGGAGCGGACGCGGCTCGTTGGGAACCTGTATCTGTGATCTGTCGCCGTCATAATGGCGGGAGCGGACGCGGCTCGTTGGGAACCTGATCTTTGGGATCGTAAACCGGCTTGGGCGCGTCCGTTTCGGAAATTGATCGAACAGTCG
>WBUW01000461.1 GCA_008933495.1 Pseudorhodoplanes sp. | reverse complement strand
TTGCCGGGCTCTTCCTGGCCGGCGGCGCGGGATGGGGCGGGCGCTCCGCCTTGTCGTCCTATTACGAAGGGCCGGTCTCCGATCATTTCGACGGCACGTATTTTTTCGATCCGTACGGCGCGCCGCCGAAAAACCTGACCGCGCTGCTGCGCTGGTGGGCGTCGAACGGCAAGGCCGAGTGGCCGGACTGGTATCCGAGCCCGTATTCCGACGCGCCGCCGGCGCGGGTGGCAGGGAAAACGTGGCGGCTGTCCTATGTCGGCCATGCGAGCGTCCTGCTGCAGACCGCCGGGCTCAATATCCTGCTCGATCCGGTCTGGTCGGGGCGCGCCTCGCCGGTAACGTTTGCCGGGCCAAGACGCCGCAACGATCCGGGCATCGCGTTCGAAAATCTGCCGCCCATCGACGTCGTGCTGGTCTCGCATTGCCATTACGACCATCTCGATGTCGAAACGCTGTCGCGGCTGACGCGCGCTTTCCATCCGCGCGTCATCACCCCGCTCGGCAATGATACGATCATGCGCGACTTTGATCCCGCGATCCGCGCCGAGGCCTATGACTGGGGCGACACAATTACGCTTAGCAACGGCGTCGCGGTCACGCTCGCGCCCATGCGGCACTGGTCGGCGCGCCATTATCTCGACCGCAACAAGGCGCTGTGGGCGGCCTTCATCGTCGGCACGCCGGGCGGGAAAATCTACCATGTCGGCGATTCCGGCTATGGCGACGGCTATCATTTCAAAACCGCGCGCGAGCGGCATGGACCGTTCCGGCTCGCGATCCTGCCGATCGGCGCCTATGAGCCGCGCTGGTTCATGCGCGACCAGCACATGAATCCGCAAGAGGCGGTGCGGGCGCTGCGCGATTGCGGCGCGGAGCAGGCGCTGGCGCACCATTTCGGCACCTTCCAGCTCGCCGACGAGGCGATCAATGCGCCGGTCCTGGCGCTCAGCGAGGCCTGCATCGCGGCCGGCGTCTGCGGCGAAAGGTTTCGGCTGCTGATGCCGGGGCAGGTCTGGGAATTGTGAGGCGGCCGCTCAGGGCAGCAGCGCGAAACTGACGGTGACGGTCAGCGTCAATTTTTCCTCGCCCGGCGCTACCGGCATCGCTGCTTCGCGGGCCGCCAGATTGCGCATAATCGGCCGCGCGACATGGCCCTCGGCAATCGACAGCGGGTGTCCGAGCTTCATCCCGGCGGCCTTGGCATAAATCTCGGCCTTGCGGCGCGCGTCGGCCATGGCTTGCGCGCGCGCCGGGTCGAGCAGTTTTGATGGCGCATCGATCGTGAAATTGATCCCGGTGACGAGATTGGCGCCGGCCGCCACCATGCGGTCGAGGATGTCGGCGGCCTTGTCGACCGCGCGCAAATGGACGGCGACGAGGCTCGTTGCCTCCACCGCGATGATCGCCGCCGGGCGTCCGTCGCGATGCTCGCGGATCGGCTCCAGTCGCAGGCGCGAGGTCTGGATGTCGGCGTCCGTGATCCCCGCCTGCTTGAGGGCCGCGAGGATCGCCTTCATGGTCTCGCCGCCTGCTGTCATCGCCTCGCGCGCGGTCTTGGCCTGGCGGCTGACGCCGGCCTGAATGACGGCCAGATCGGGGGCCTGGCTGAGCGTGGCCTCGCCGGTCACGGTGACGGCGGGCGGGCGCGCGTCGGCCTGCCCGAAGGCCGGCGTCACGACGGCAAGGAAAGCCGATACGATTGCGGGAAAGGCGAAGACCGAAGCGATTGGGGCGCGGATCGTGCTCATAAGCCCATCAGACGCGGCAATCATGACGGTTATTAGGTCGCTTCGCGAAGAGCGCGCGGCCGGTCGTCTGGTCAATCGGCCGGGTTTTCCCATATAAGACCGGCCAACCGGCCACCGACATGAGCGCGCTCGCCAACCACCCCTTTGTCAAGATGAACGGCCTCGGCAACGAGATCGTGGTCGTCGACATGCGCGCCGATCCGCGCCCGATCACGGCCGACGACGCGCGCGCGGTCGCCGCCCCGCACGGCGTGCCCTATGACCAGATGATGGCGCTCTACCCGCCCGAGACCCCCGGCACCGCCGCCCGCATCCGCATCTTCAACAATGACGGCTCGCCCGCCGGCGCCTGCGGTAACGGCATGCGCTGCGTGGCCGCGCTGATGTTCGAGGAGACCGGCAAGGACGAACTCGTGTTCGAGACCAATGCCGGTCTGCTGGGCTGCCACAAGGCGGCGACGCCCGGCCTGTTCACGGTCGACATGGGCGAGCCGCGCTTCGCCTGGAACGAGATTCCGCTGGCCGAGCCGTTTCAGGACACGCGCGCCATCGAATTGCAGATCGGGCCGATCGACAAGCCGATCCTGCATTCGCCCTCGGCGGTGAGCATGGGCAATCCGCATGCGATTTTCTGGGTCGACGACGTGAACGCCTATGATCTCGCCAAGATCGGCTCGCTGCTCGAGTCCCATCCGCTCTTCCCGGAGCGCGCCAATATCACGCTCGCGCAGATCAGGTCGCCCGAGCACATCGTGATCCGCACCTGGGAGCGCGGCGCCGGACTGACCAAGGCCTGCGGCTCGGCCGCCTGCGCTGCCGCGGTCGCCGCCGCGCGGCTGAAGCGCACCGCGCGCAAGGTCCGCGTCACGCTGCCGGGCGGGGATCTGCAGATCGAATGGCGCGCGAGCGATAATCATGTGCTGATGACGGGGCCGGTCGCGTTCGAGTTTGCCGGCCGTTTCGATCCTTCGTTGTTTGGCGCGGCGGCGGGGGCGGCATGCGCGTCGAGGTCGTCACCTTCGGCTGCCGGCTGAACACGCACGAATCCGAAATCATGCGCGCCGAGGCGCGCGCGGTCGGGCTCGACAACGCCGTGGTCGTCAATACCTGCGCGGTGACCGGCGAAG
>WBUW01000460.1 GCA_008933495.1 Pseudorhodoplanes sp. | reverse complement strand
TAAGGCAGACGGAAACCGGCCGGCCCGTCGCAAAAAACGGTTTTCGTCGCTTTTTCAGATCCGCGAGAAAGACATCATGCTGAAAGGCAAATCCGCGCTTGTCACCGGCTCGACCAGCGGCATCGGACTCGGCGTCGCCGAGGCCCTCGCCGCATCAGGCTGCAATGTCATGCTCAACGGCTTCGGCGAGGCGGACGAGATCGAGGCGTTGCGCGCGGGCCTCGAACGGCAGCACGGCGTGACAGCGCGCTATGATGGCGCCGACATGACCAGGCCAGCGACCATCGAAGCGATGATCAAGGCGGCGGAGCGCGAATTCGGCGCGATCGACATTCTGGTCAACAATGCCGGTATCCAGCATGTCGCGCCGGTCGACGAATTCCCGCCCGAGAAATGGGACGCGATCATCGCGATCAACCTGGTCGCCTGTTTCCATACCATCCGGCACGCGCTGCCGAGCATGAAGAAGCGGGGCTGGGGCCGGGGGATCAATATCGCCTCCGCGCATGCGCTGGTGGCCTCGCCCTTCAAGTCGGCCTATGTGGCCGCCAAGCACGGCGTCGCCGGCCTGACCAAGACGGTGGCGCTCGAAGTCGCGCAGCAGGGCGTCACCGTCAACGCGATCTGCCCGGGCTATGTGCGCACGCCCTTGGTGGAGAAGCAGATTCCCGACACCGCCAGGGCGCGCGGCATCACCGAGGCGCAGGTGGTCAGCGACGTGCTGCTGGCGGCGCAGCCGACCAAGCAGTTCGTGACGGTCGAACAGGTCTCGGGTCTCGCGCTGTACCTGGTCTCCGACGCCGCCGCCTCGGTCACCGGCACGATCCTGTCGATCGACGGCGGCTGGACCGCGCAGTGAACAAAGTTCGCCGCGCGCTCGGGCGTCGGTTCAGACGCAATTCGCTTCAGCGGATCGGCGGGGCGTACAGGATGCCGCCGGCATTCCAGAGCTGGTTGAGCCCGCGCGGGATGCCGAGCGGCGACTGCGTGCCGACATTGCGCTCGTACACTTCGCCGTAATTGCCGACATGGCGGATGATGCGCGCGGCCCAGTCCTTCGACAGACCGAGCCATTCGCCATAGTCGCCCTCGGCGCCGACGAAGCGCATCACTTCCGGCTTTTTCGACTTCATCGCGGCGTCGATGTTTCCGGAATCGATGCCGAGCTCCTCGGCATTGATCATGGCGAACAGCGTCCACTTCACCAGCAGGTGCCAGTCGTCGTCCTTCTGGCGCACGACCGGCGACAGCGGCTCCTTGGAAATCACCTCGGGCAGGATGTCGTGGCCGCCCGGCCTGCCGATTTTCAGGCGCAGCGCATAGAGCTGCGACACGTCGGCGGTCAGCACGTCGCATTGCCCGCTTTCATAGGCCTTCAGCATGGGCTCGACGGCCGCGAATGTGGCGGCCGCGAATTTCATGTTGTTGGCGCGGAAATAGTCGGCGAGGTTGAGTTCGGTCGTGGTGCCGGACTGCACGCAGACCTTGCTGCCGTCGAGTTCGAGCGCCGAGGTCCGGTTGCGCGCGCGCGGCGTCATGAAACCCTGGCCGTCGTAATAGGAGACGCCGGCGAAATGCAGGTAGTATTCGGTCTCGCGCGCCATGGTCCAGCTTGAGTTGCGCGCCAAAACGTCGATCTTGCGCTTGCTCAGTTCGACAAAGCGCTCCTTGGCGTCGAGCGGAACGAATTTGACTTTCTTCGGATCGTTGAAAATCGCCGCCGCGATCGCCCGGCAGAAATCGACGTCGAAGCCGGACCAGTTGCCGTTGGCGTCCTGCGCGGAAAAGCCCGGCAGGCCGGTGCTGACGCCGCAATGCACCGCGTCGCGCCGCAGAGTGCGCTTGAGCGTCTTGGTGTCATAGCGCTCGTAGGTGATGGCGGCGGCGGCGACCGCGACGGCGACCGCGCCGCCGATCAGAAGGCCGGTGGTGAAGGTGCGTTTGAAAAATCGTTTCATGAAAATGCTTTCCGGACCGCGGTTCAGACTTCCGGCCGCTGCCGCACGATCACCTTGGTGCCGACCGGGATGCGGTCATAGAGATCGCTCACGTCCGGATTGGTCAGCCGGAAACAGCCGGACGACACCGCCGTGCCGATGGTCTGCGGCTGGTTGGTGCCATGGATGCGGTAGACGGTGGTGCCGAGATAGAGCGCGCGCGCGCCCAGGGGGTTGCCCGGGCCGCCGGCCATCCAGCGCGGCAGATAGGGCTGGCGCTGGATCATCTCTTCGGGCGGCGTCCAGTCCGGCCATTCCTGCTTGCGCGTGATTTTCAACAGGCCTTGCCACTGGAAGCCCTCGCGGCCGACGCCGATGCCATAACGCAGCGCGCGTCCGCCGGGCTGCAGGATATAGAGATAGCGCTCATTGGTATGGACGACGACGGTGCCGGGCGGTTCGTTGGAGCGATAGAACACGACCGTCTTCTGCCATTTCGGATCGAGCTCTTCTTCGTCGGCGCCCGGAACGTAGCCGGGCTGGTCGCCGTCCTGGCCCTGGGCCAAAGCCTGCGGCAGGCCGAGCGCTGCCAGAAACCATGCCAGAAAAAGCGCACCAAATGCGAACGAGGGACGAGACCTTTTCATCGTCACAGCTCCTGCGGGCGGATCGCGCCCGGCCGGCTATGGCAGGAGGGCGAACCGCGAAGCACCGGATTCGAATAATGACCTCGGAACGCGCGCGCAAGACGGTGGCCGGATAGGGCCAATCACTTTACTGCGTCCGGCGGCGCCCGGCCGGCCGGCGCCGCGTCCGCAAGCTGGACGGGATGCGCCGGGCCGCCGACCGCATGGTCGGGCGTGAGGAAGTCGTCCCACACCCGATCGAGCGTCGCCATCGCCTGTTCCGGCGTCAGCACCGACAAGGCGTCACCCGTGCGTTGCAGG
>WBUW01000459.1 GCA_008933495.1 Pseudorhodoplanes sp. | reverse complement strand
TTGACCTCATAATTCAATTAAATTATAAAATAATTGACTGATCAAAAACCGGATGTCGCGATGTTGGGTTTAGCGGCTCGTTTGCACGGATTCTCGAAAGTCCCGGCGGCGATCCTCTGCGCCGTGTCGGTTTTGGCGGGCGAAGCGCTCGCAGCCGATCCACCCGGCCCTGCCCTCATCAACGGCCAGAAAGTGCTCACGCTCGTGAGCCGCGATCCGCCGGCGCTTCGCTGCAACAACAACATTCAGGTCGCCGCGGAGCTGTCCAACATCTACAAGGTTCCCGTCATCGTGGTGCCGGTGTCGTTCGCCAAGCCCGGCACCAAAGCGCCAAGCGTGTGGTACGGCAAAGATCTTATCGCCGAAGACGGCGGCGAGAAAAATGGGATCGTCAGCTTCACCGAGATCGCGGACATCCTCGAGGTCGAGGGGGTGCCAAAGCAGGATCAAACCGGACGCCTGATAGATGCCGACGTCAAGCCGGTTTTCGACGAGCTGAAGCGCCTCATCAAAGAGGTGAAATGATGCGGTACCGGGCTTGGCCGATCGCTGTAACGGCGGTGATTGTTTTGACATCACACGGTTGGGCCGGCGATCTCGCGCGTTGGGAAGGATGGATCGTCGGGGAACCGTGCGTTGACAGCCTTCAAATCAGCGATTGTCCGCTCCGCTTCAGAGCCAGACCGGTCCTGCTGCAGGAAGATGGCAGCCACCTGAGCTTCGCCCACGGCGATAAGTCGACGCTCAAGCACCCCGACATCGACGCGGCCTACGGCCGAAAGGTCGTCATCCAGGGAGAAATGAAGGACGGCGTCGTTGTGCCGGCGCGATTGGATGTGCTGGAGGTCGTCGGTGAGAAGAAGTTCTTCAAGGGTTGCCTGTAGTCTCGGTGTGCTCCTTTTCGCGTGCGCCGGCTTTCTTGCTGCGGCGAAGGCTGCCGACGAACGTGATGCCCGTTTACAACAATTGGCCCGCCAAGCCAGCATCGAACCTTATCCGGTAGCGATGCGCGCGCCGCCATTTCGGCTGCCGCGATTGCAGGGCGATGCCGCGAGCAACGCCGATTTCAAGGGCAAGATTGTTCTTCTCAGTTTCTGGGCGAGCTGGTGCGCGTCCTGCAAGGCGGATTTTCCGGCGCTGGAGCGCCTTCAATCCATGTTTGACCGCGAGGACTTCGAAGTCGTTGGCATTGCTGTTTTCGACACGCCGGGCTCGATAAGGCGTTTTCTCGGCCTGCGCCCGCCGCCGTTCCCGATACTGCTCGATACCGACAAGAAGGTAGCGGAGCAATATCGCGCGGCCGGCGTACCGGTGGCCTATCTGCTCGACCGCGACGGCCGTATCGTCGCGGGCAAGAGCGGCGAACATCGCTGGGATGATGCGCCGACAATTGCCGTCGTGCGTCATCTCCTGGCGAAAAGCGGAATGTGACATGGCCATCGTGCGCATGGTCGTGACGGCGTTGGTCCTGTTTTCGGCCGCAGGCAGCGTTGCGGCGCGCGAGACTGTTCTTATCGATACGGCCGTGCTCGCGGAACGTCTGGCGAAAGGCGGCTTCGCGCTTATTGACGCGGAGAACGCCACCGATTTTATCCGCGCGCATATCCCGGGCGCGGTCAACCTCTATTACATGGACTTGGAGGACGCAGACGAGAACGCCAAGACCGGACGCCCCATCTTTCCGCAGCTTGCCGCCACCAGGTTCGGCGATCTCGGCATCAGCAACGACACCGAGGTCGTGGTCTACGATTCGGGCAATGGCCGCGCCGCCTCGGCCGTCTGGTACATCCTGACCTTCATTGGCCACGACAAGGTCCGCATCCTCGATGGCGGCTTCCGCAAGTGGGTCAAGGAAGCGCGACCCGTTACCCAGGAAACGTCAGGACGCGCGAAGGTGCGCTATGTGGTCAAGCGTCCGCGCCCGGACTGGGTGCTCACGACGGCGCAGATGCAGGTCGCGGAAGCGGTGCTGGTTGATGCGCGCTCGCTCGCCGAATATGCCGGCAAGGAAGCGGGCGGCGCGCGTCAGGCGGGGCACATACCCGGGGCGGTCAGTCTGCCGTGGGATCGCCTCGCGGGAACGCTCGCGACCTTCAAGGACGAAGCAACCTTGCGCCGCGAGTTCGCGAGGGCGGGGTTCACCCCGGATAAGGAGATCATTACGTACTGCAACCCAGGCCTCGGGCGCTCGACGTTCCTGCTGCTCGCGCTGACTCTGCTCGGCTACGACAAGGTCAAGGTGTATCCGGGCTCCTATCTCGAATGGGCCGCCGACCCGGCCCGACCGATCGCGCGTTGATACGCCCATGCGGCGCCGGGAATTCATCACGACCTCGGCGGTCTGCGGAATGGGACTGGTCTTCGGCGGTCCCTTGCACAGCCTTGCAGTGCGTGCCGCCCCCGCCGGGTCGCGCCGCCGCGCCTGGGAAGATCTGTACCGGCGCGAATTCACCGAGAGCCGCGGCGACGCTCAGGGTTTCGCCTTTCATTGCTCGAACTGCCAGGGTAACTGCGCTTGGCGCGTGTTCGCCAAGGACGGCCGCGTCACACGCGAAGAGCAGGTCGCCAGCTATCCCCCGGTCCACCCCCGCATACCCGACGCCAACCCGCGTGGCTGCAACAAGGGTATTGTGCACTCCAGGGAGATGTATCAGGGCGACCGGCTGCTTCATCCGCTGCGCCGCGTCGGTCTGCGCGGCGAAGGCAAGTGGCAGCGCATCACCTGGGGCGAAGCTTATGACGCCGTCGCCGGCGCGGTGGTCGACAGCCTGACCCGGCACGGCCCCGGCAGCCTGATGGTCTATTGCGGGACCGGCATTCTCTCGCAGGGACGGCGCGCGGGGCCGCTGCGACTGGGGTCGCTGCTCGGCGCGCAACGCCTCTAT
>WBUW01000458.1 GCA_008933495.1 Pseudorhodoplanes sp. | reverse complement strand
GCGCGCGGCGGCGAAGCTCTCCTGGTCGGTGACCGAGTAAGCCTCGCGCACGAGCGACAAATCGGCATTGGGCGGGATGAAATCCTCGCCGATCCCCTCCACCGTCCAGCTCCCGGCCTCGATCATCACCCCGTCGCGCACGAACGGCGCGAGCACCGAGCCGACCGGATCGGCAAGGATCATTCCGGTCTGCGGGGAACGGCGCTGCATGAAGCGGCCGATGCCGGTCAGCGTGCCGCCGGAACCGACGCCGACCACGACCGCGTCGACCTTGCCGTCCATCTGGCGCAGGATTTCCGGCCCGGTCGCGTGCTCGTGCGCATGCGGATTGGCGGGATTCTCGAACTGGTTGATATAGAGCGCGCCGGGCGTCTTCCGCGCGATCGCCTGCGCGAGGTCCTGGTAATAGTCGGGATGACCCTTGCCGACGTCGGAGCGCGTGACGACGACCTCCGCGCCCATCGCGCGCGCGTGCAGGATTTTCTCGCGCGCCATCTTGTCCGGCACGATCAGGATCGTGCGATAGCCCTTGCGCGCGCCGACGAAGGCCAGTCCGAGCCCGGTATTGCCCGCCGTCGCCTCCACGAGCGTGCCGCCGGGCTTGAGCCGGCCGGCCGCCTCCGCCGCCTCGATCATGGCGCGGGCCGGGCGGTCCTTGATCGAGCCGGACGGATTGTGGCTCTCGAGCTTGAGGAAGAGCCGGCAGGGGCCGGTGTCGAAGCGCGTCACCGCGACGAGCGGCGTGCCTCCGATCAGGTCGAGCACATTTCGCATCGCGCCTATATCGCGGCGCGCCGTCCGGGCCGCAAGTCAGCGCAGCAAAAAGGGCAATTCAACTCCGCCGCCTGCGGCGGCGAGAAAAAGTGCGCTTCGCAATGCGCGAACTCAGGCGATCCATTCCACGAGCGCGCGGTTCACGGCCTCGGGACGCTCGAGCGTGGAGAGATGCCCGCAATCGGGAACGCCGACGAGCCGGCTGCCGGGGATGAGGCCCGCGATTTCTTCCGATAATTTGCGTGGCGTCAGGATATCGCCGTCGCCGACCAGAACCAGCGTCGGACATCTGATCTCGGGAAGATCGCGTCGCGAATCCGGGCGCGTCATGATCGCCTTCTGCTGGCGGACGAAGGCGGCCGGCCCGGTGTCGTGCATCATCGCGCGAACGACCGACTTGAGCGCCTCGTCGTGCTGGCGGTTCTTGTGGACGAAGAGCGGCCAGAGCAGATCGAGCAGCTCGCCAAACCGTCCGGTTTCGGCCAGTTCGATCTGCGCCTTGCGGCGTTCGGACTGCTCGGGCAGGTCGGCGCGCGCGGCGGTGTCGAGCAGCGCCAGCTTCGCCACCCGTTCGGGGGCCGCGCGCAGGATCGCGTAGGCGATATAGCCTCCCATCGACAGGCCGACGAGCGCAAAGCGCGGCGGCGCGTGCGCGAGCACGCGGGCGGCTATGGCATCGAGCGTGTCGTCGCGCCGGTGGTCGGCAACCATGACCGGGCCATAGGCCCAAAGCGCCGGCAACTGCGCCGCGTAAAGGCGCGGCGAGCACAGAAGGCCGGGCAGAAACAGGATCGGGAGCGGTTCGGTCATGGGGCTGTCATCCATTCGAAGCAGAAAAGTTAAGGTTTTTATCGACTTATTGCACTGCCGTTGCATTGACTTTCGCGCAGCGCACCCTATGTTCTGCGCCAACAGGGCCGACGGCAAGATTCGGCCGCCCTCTCCGCGTATCGCAAGTCGTTATCCCTTGTTCCGGCGCGGCGGATTGCCCGGGCGGCGATCGCTCAGAGGTGACATGTCTTTTGCTCAACTCGGCTTGTCCGAAAAAGTTGTTTCGGCCGTCGCGGCCGCCGGTTACACCACCCCCACCCCCATCCAGCAACAGGCGATCCCGCACGTTCTTGCCCGCCGCGACGTGCTCGGCATCGCACAGACCGGCACCGGCAAGACCGCGGCCTTCACGCTGCCGATGCTCACGATGCTGGAAACCGGCCGCGCCCGCGCGCGCATGCCACGCACGCTGATCCTGGAACCGACCCGCGAACTCGCCGCCCAGGTGCAGGAAAGTTTTGAAAAATACGGCGCCGGCCAGAAGCTCAATGTTGCGCTCCTGATCGGCGGCGTCTCGTTCGACGATCAGGATGCCAAGCTCACGCGCGGCGTCGATGTGCTGATCGCCACGCCCGGTCGCCTGCTCGATCATTTCGAGCGCGGGCGGCTGCTCCTGACCGGTGTCGAGCTCCTGGTCATCGACGAAACCGACCGCATGCTCGACATGGGCTTCATTCCGGACATCGAACGCATCTGCAAGCTCGTCCCGTTCACCCGCCAGACGCTGTTCTTCACCGCGACGATGCCGCCGGAAATCCGGCGTATCACCGAGCAGTTCCTGCACAATCCGGTCAAGGTCGAGGTGGCGCGTCCCGCGACCGCCGCCGAAACCATCGATCAACTGCTCGTGAAAAGCGGACGCGAGCCGCACGAAAAGCGCGAGACGCTGCGGCGCCTGATTCGCTCCGCCGACGGTTTCAAGAACGCGATCGTCTTCTGCAACCGCAAGCGCGAGGTCGCGCTGCTGCACCGCTCGCTGGTCAGCCACGGCTTCAACGCGGTCGCCCTGCACGGCGATATGGAGCAGCCCGCGCGCATGGCCGCGCTCGACAAGTTCCGCAAGGGCGAGGCCGCGCTGCTGATCGCCTCCGACGTGGCGGCGCGCGGTCTCGACATTCCCGATGTCAGTCACGTTCTCAATTTCGACGTTCCCCATCACCCGGAAGACTATGTGCATCGCATCGGCCGCACCGGCCGGGCCGGACGCAAAGGCACCGCCATCACCATCGTCGCGCCGGCCGACCAGAAATCGGTGGCCGCGATTGAGAAGCTGATGACCCGCAC
>WBUW01000457.1 GCA_008933495.1 Pseudorhodoplanes sp. | reverse complement strand
GGGCGCTGGCCGCAGACGAGACCGGCGAAATCCTGTGCCGCGGCGACGTGGTGATGCCGGGTTATTGGCACAATCCGCAGGCCACGGCTGCTTCGCTCAAGGACGGCTGGCTGCATACCGGCGACGTCGGGGCGTTCGATGCCGACGGCTATCTTACGCTCAAGGACCGCTCGAAGGATCTCATTATTTCCGGCGGCTCGAACATCTATCCGCGCGAGGTCGAGGAAGTGCTGCTCAAGCATCCGGCCGTGCGCGAAGTATCGGTCATCGGCCGGCCGGACCGCGAATGGGGCGAGGTGGTCGTCGCCTACGTGGTCGGTGACGCGAGGGTGGCAGAACTCGACGCCTTGTGTCTGTCGGCGATCGCCCGCTTCAAGCGGCCGAAAGATTATGTGTTCATCGAAGCGCTGCCGAAAAACAACTACGGAAAGATTCTGAAAACCGAACTGCGCGCGCTGGATGCAACAAGGGAGGCGCGATCATGAGCGGCCGTTTGAAAGACAAGGTTGCACTCGTTCTCGGCGCAGGCTCGGTCGGTCCGGGCTGGGGCAACGGCAAGGCGGCTGCCGTGATGTTCGCGCGCGAGGGCGCCCGCGTGGCCTGCGTCGACATCAACCAGGCGGCGGCCGACGAGACCGCCGGTATCATCCGCGGCGACGGCGGTGAGGCGGCGTCGTTGAAGGCCGACGTCACGCGATCCGCCGACATCGCCGCCGTGGTGGAGGAGACCCGCAAGGCTTTTGGCCGCATCGACATTCTCGACAACAATGTCGGGATCGCCGAGGTCGGCGGCGTGGTCGAAGTGTCCGAGGAGACCTGGGACCGCGTCATGGCGGTCAATCTCAAGAGCGCGTTCCTGGCGATGAAACATGTCATCCCGTTGATGGAGGCGCAGGGCGGCGGCTCGATCATCAACATTTCCTCGATCGCGGCGCTGCGCTACACCGGCGTGCCCTATGCCACCTATTATGCGAGCAAGGCTGCGCTCAGCCACCTGACCCGCACCACGGCGGTGCAATACGCGCCGAAGAAAATCCGGGTCAATGCGATCCTGCCCGGGCTGATGGAAACGCCGATGGTGGAGAAGGCGGCGGGGCTGGCCCAGTCCTATGCCGGCGGCGACATACAGGAAATGTGGAAAGTGCGCGCGCGGCAGGTGCCGATGGGCTTCGGCGGCAATGCCTGGGACGTGGCTCATGCCGCCGTGTATCTGGCGAGCGACGAGAGCCGCTACGTCACCGGCATCGAGCTTGTGGTCGATGGCGGCATCACGCTGAAATATTCATGACGCTTGCGCGCTCTCGTCATGGCCGGTCATGGCCAGGCTTGCGCCGAGCATCCACGTTTCGACCGATTGAAGAAGGCTTGGATGCCCGGCACTGAGCGCGATTCGCCGAAGTGGCCGGTTCGGTGCAGGATCGCGCGAAAAACAATAGATCGCGTGCGCGGTCCGATCCAATCCGAACGGATTATGCTCTCGCCCGGCCACAAGTCCGGCCACGAGTCCGGCCATGACGGCGACGGTTGATGCGGGCGGCCGCGAAACCTAGATTAGCTTTATGACCAGCCCCAGCCTCGCGCCCGGCAAACCTTGTCCGATCTGCGGCAAGCCCGCAGTTGAACGTTTTCGCCCGTTCTGCAGCCGCCGTTGCGCCGACGTCGATCTCAATCGCTGGCTGTCGGGCGTCTATGCGGTTCCTGCGGTCGAGGCCGAGGACGACCATGTCGAAGACGGTGGCCCGCCGGAGCAGGCCTGAGCAGGGCCCTGTTTCTGGTGCTCCGTTATGCCTGACGTACGGCCGACATTGCGCCGGCGAAAAGCCGAAGGTCCGAGCAGACAGGCTCGAACGGTCGTTGCGACCATGTCGCCTGCAAAGGATGGCTCGGCCAGAAAAGCTTTCCGTGGCTCAGGCCGGCCCGCGGGTAACGTTTCGAATAGGCGGCCGGGGTCACACTGCGCCGATGTCGTGCGGCGGCCGGAGCCGGACACCGCCGCGCCGCCGTCTGAGGCGAAGCACCCTGACGCTCCAGCGCTGCTTATTTCGGCGCGCAGCAGCGAACAGAGCATGATCCCGAAGAGTGCGAAGCGGTTTTCGGAAAAGATCAGCTCAAACAAGGCACTCAAGCGGGATGCCGTTTCGAGGAAAAGTCATCCGGCTTGAGAAGCAGCTTCTGGACAGGCCGGGACCGGGCCTCTATAACGCCCGCGCTCTCCCTTGGCCCCCGTTCGCGGGGCCTGCGGCGCCCAGGTAGCTCAGTTGGTAGAGCATGCGATTGAAAATCGCAGTGTCGGTGGTTCGATTCCGCCCCTGGGCACCAGTATTTATTCCTATAGAGACGCATAGCTGCACATAACGATTTGAAAATACGGCAATAAATTGCGTTCCGTCTTCACATAGCAGAACGCGAAAAATCGTTGAAAATCGCCGTTTTGGGGGTACTCTCCGGGGTACGGTCAGACGACTAGCGGGCGATACCCCCACATGAAGTTGTCGGATTTTGCCATACGCAAAGCGAAGCCGGAGGCGAGACCGTACAAACTCTCCGACGGGTGGGGGCTCTATGTGCTTGTGCAGCCGAACGGCGCAAAACTCTGGCGCCTGAAGTACCGGTTCAGCGGAAAAGAGAAACTGCTCTCCTTTGGCTCGTATCCCGCGACAACACTGGCGGCGGCGCGTCGCAGGCGCGACGAAGCGAGGCAACTGCTTGCGGAAGGAACCGATCCCTCCGAGAAGAAGAAGCTTGATCGGCTCGCCGAGGCGGTGCGCGCAAACAACACGTTCGGCGCGATTGCCGCAGAACTGCTTGGCAACAAGGAGGCGAACAACGCCGCACACGCGACGATGAGCAAGAACCGATGGCTGCTCGAACATCTCGCCGCGCCGCTTACGAACC
>WBUW01000456.1 GCA_008933495.1 Pseudorhodoplanes sp. | reverse complement strand
TCGCCGGTTCGACCACGTGAGCCGCACGGCAAATCGCGACAACGGCGTGACCGTCGTCACCGGCGCATCCGCCGGGATCGGCTGGCATCTCGCCCGCGTCTTTGCCCGCCACGGCCACCGGCTCCTCTTGGTTGCCCGCCGCGAAGACCGGCTGCAGCAGCTTGCCGGCGACATCGCGCAGTCGGGCGGTGCGCCGCCCCGCATTCTGGCGCTCGATCTGGCGCAGCCCGACGCGCCCGGCCGGATCGCCGCGCGCCTGGCCGAGCTCGGCCTGGAAGCGGACCACGTCGTCAACAATGCGGGTTTCGGCCTGATCGGACGGGCGGCCGAGAACGACCGCGACCGGCAGCTCGAAATGATCGATCTGAACGTGCGCGTGCTGACCGACCTGTCCTTGCGCTTCGCCGACAGCCTGGCCCGGCACAAGGGCGGGATTCTCAACGTGGCCTCGGTCGCCGGTTTCCTGCCCGGACCGAATATGGCAGTCTATTACGCGACCAAGGCTTATGTGCTGTCGTTCAGCGAGGCGCTGCACCGCGAAATGCGCAAATCGGGCGTGCGCGTGACCGCGCTCTGCCCGGGCCCTGTCGAAACCGAATTCCAGGCTGTTGCCGGCATCCGCCCCGGCAGCCCGCCGCGGCTGCTTGAAATGCCGGCCGACCGGGTGGCGGAAGCCGGCTATCGCGGCCTGATGGCCGGCCGCCGGCTGGTGGTTCCCGGTTTCATGAACAAGGTGGTGACGGTCCTGCCCCGCCTCGTGCCGCGGGCTTGGGTGATCGAGGCCGCCCATGCGCGGCAAAAGGGCCGCTGAAGCGGGATGACGTTTCGTCGAATCGCGGGTCCGCTTCAGCAGCCTGTTGGCCGTTCCCCGCCCTGGTCATGCCCGACCCGCCGAACGGCGGGTTGTAAACATCCGTCAACCGGATAGGAGTTAGACTTCGTTCGGTTTGCATGACTGCGATGACGCTGCCCATACTGATCGTTCTGCATCAGGAGCACTCGACGCCCGGACGCGTCGGAAACCTGCTCCGCAGCCGCGGCTATCCGCTTGACATCCGCCGGCCGCGCTACGGTGACCCGCTGCCGGAAACGATGCACCACCATGCCGGCGCCGTCATTTTCGGCGGACCGCAAAGCGCCAACGACAAGGACGAGTTCATCCGCCGCGAGATCGACTGGGTTTCGGTGCCGCTCGCCGAAAACAAGCCGTTGCTCGGGATTTGTCTCGGCGCGCAGATGATGGCGATCAATCTCGGCGCCCGGGTCGATTTTCATCCCGAAGGCCAGGTCGAGGTCGGCTATTACCCGATCCGCCCGACCGCCGCCGGCCATGCCGTCTGCGCGCTCTGGCCCGACCATGTCTATCAATGGCACCGCGAAGGGTTCGACCTGCCGGCCGGCGCGCTGTGCCTGGCCGAAGGCGACACGTTTTCGTGCCAGGCCTTCCGCCACGGCGAGAATGCCTTCGCCATCCAGTTCCACCCCGAAGTCACGCACGCGATGATGTGCAAGTGGACGATCCGTGGCGCGCACCGCATGGAATTGCCGGGCGCCAGGCAGCGGACGGCGCATTTCGAGGATCGCTGGGTCTATGATTATGGAATGCAGACCTGGCTGTCGGATTTTTTCGATTATTGGCTGCGCGACAGCCTGCAGGACGCGCGCGCCGCGCAACGGGACCGGCTCATCGCCTGACGGCGAAGACCTCGATTTCCACGCGGGCGCCGAGCGCAAGCCCGTTCGCTCCGAATGCCGAGCGCGCCGGCGCCGCATCCGGGAAAAATTCGAGATAGATGGCGTTAAATCGCTGCCATTCGCCCATGTCGGCGAGCATGACCTGCACGCGCACGACGTCCTTGAGGTTGCCGCCATGCGCGGCAAGGATGCGCTTGAGGTTTTCGAACATCTGGCGTGTCTCGCCCTCGACCCCGCCGGGAGCCAGTTCGAGGGTGCCCGGTTTCACGCCGATCTGGCCGGACAGGATGAGGAGGTCGCCCACGCGAACGCCGTCGGGAAACGGCAATCCCCTGGGCAGGACGGCGTCCGAACGCAGCACTTCTATTTCGTTCTTGCTCATGTTCCGTTCTTGCTCATGGCGATCTGTCCAGCCGGTCAACGCGCGCCAGCGCGGGAAACAGTTTCATCCAGATCGCCACGATGAGCAACGTGCCGAAGCCGCCGAGCAGCACGGCGCTGGTCGCGCCCAGATACTCCGCCGTGACGCCGGCGCGGAAATCACCAAGCTGGTTCGACGTGCCGATGAATAGCGAGGACACCGCATTGACGCGTCCGCGCATGTCGTCCGGCGTCAGCAGCGGAACGAGCGTCTGGCGCACCACGACGCTGACCATGTCGGCGGCGCCGAGGACGGTGAGCGCGGCTATCGCGACGGCGAACGAGCCCGCGACCGCAAAGACGATCGTGGCTGCTCCGAAAATTGCGACCGCGCCAAACATCTTCATGCCGGCGCGGCCGGGCAGCGGCCAGCGCGCGAGCAGGAGCGCCGTCGTCAGTGCTCCGGCCGCCGGCGCCGCCCGCAACAGGCCAAGCCCCCAGGGCCCGACATCGAACACATCGCGCGCGAAGATCGGCAGCAGGGCCGTCATGCCGCCAAGCAGGACAGCGAACAGATCGAGCGAGATCGCGCCGAGAATGACCGGGTTGCGCGCGATGAACCGGATACCCGCGAACAGGATCGAGAATGCCGCCGTTTCGCGCGGGGCATCCGGCCGCCGCACCCTGATCAGCGCGATCAGAATGCTGGCCGCGAGATAGAGCGCAAAGGCCGTCGCATAGGCGGCGGTCGGACTGAGGGCGTAGAGCACGCCGCCGATTGCCGGCCCGGCAATCGTCGCGGTCTGGTTTGCTGACGCCGACGCCGCGACCGCGCGCGCCAGCAGCCTGGCCGGTACC
>WBUW01000455.1 GCA_008933495.1 Pseudorhodoplanes sp. | reverse complement strand
CCACCGCTCAGTCCAGCTCACGCCAGATGCCGAGCGCCTCCTGCGCCGGCCGGTCGGAAATCGAGAACAGCACGCTCTCGGCTTCGGTGCGATGCGCATGCGGCTTCCAGGTCGGCACCACGAACACGTCGCGCGGCCCCCATGCGAGCGTCTCGTTGCCGATCTTGGTCGCGCCTTTGCCTTCCAGGCATACGAAAATCGTCGCGTCGGTCGCGCGATAGGTCTCGCCCTTGAAGCCCGCCGGCATGAGCGACAAATGCGCGCCCATGGTCGGCGACGACCAGCCGCCATTGAACGGATTGGCATAGCGCAGGCGGAAACCGTGACAGGGATTGATCTCGTCGGTCTTCTTCATGCGGTCGAGGATCGGGCGCACCCGCTCATAGGCGTAATTGACGATCGGCGAGCGGATCATCGAAGTATCCGAGCCGTCCGGCAGCACGCCGGAACCGAAGCGCCACAGCGAATCGTTGTCCACCCGCGCGGTGTTCTGCACCGCGTCGTCGAGATGCTCGGCGAAGGCGGTCTCGAAGAAATTCACCGTCGGCACGTCGAGCACGTCGAGCCAGATCATGGGCACTTTCGACTCATTGCCGTGATCGTGCGCGGTCCAGTTCGGCGTCAGGACGAAGTCGCCGTACTTCATCAGCGTCTTCTCGCCGTCGACCTGCGTATAGGCGCCCTCGCCATCGAGGATCAGGCGGATGGCGGAGGCGGTGTGGCGGTGGGCGCCCGCGATCTCGCCGGGCAGGATGAGCTGCAAGCCGGCATAAAGCGTGTTGGTGATCCGCGACTGCCCGCGCAAGGCGGGATTTTCGAGCACGAGCACGCGCCGCTCGGCCTCCTGCGCGGTCAAAAGCCCGCCGGCTTCGATCACCAGCGGCTTGACGTCATTGAAATGCCAGATCGCCGGAACGCAGGCCGTGCGCGGTTCCTTGGTGACGAGGTCCTTGAGAACCTCCCACAGCGGCGTCATGTCGCGCTGGGAAATCTTCTCGTAGAAGGCCGCGCGCCTGGGATCCTTGCTGCCCTCATAAACCAGCGCCTTCTTGTCGGTGCGCCGTTGACTGCCCACCGTTGCGGCTTCCATGGTTTCCTCCTGCGTATCGGTGTCATTTGCAACTATATTAGGTCCGTTTGCCGCCACAAGAGCAGCGGGTGCGGCATATCAGGTATTCACCGAACCGCCGTCGACCGCGATGGTCTGGCCGGTCACGAAGTCGCTGTCGGCGGACGCCAGGAAGACCAGCGCGCCCAGCAGATCGGCCGGGTAGCCGTCGCGCTTGATCGCCCGGCTGGCGATCACCGGCGCGCGCGTCTGGTCGAGATGGGCGGCGTTCGCAAGCCCGGTGTCGCTCAGGATCAGCCCGGGCGCCAGCGTGTTCACGCAGACATTGTGCGCGCCCAGCTCGCGCGACAGCGCGCGCGTGAACGCAACGATCGCGCCCTTCGAGGTCACATAATGCAGGAAATCCGGCAGCCCCTTGTAGGCCGTGCCGGAGGCGATGTTGATGACCTTGCCGCCCTTGCGCGCGATCATGTGCGGGGCGACGTGCTTCACCATCAGGAACGGCCCGCGCACGTTCACGGCCATCACCTGATCCCACAGCGCGACATCGATCTCCGTGCACCTGACCGGCGGCAGGCTGGAATAGAGCGCGGCATTGTTGACCAGAATGTCGATGCCGCCGAAGCGCGCGATCGCCCCGGCGGCCAGGCGCGCGACCTGCGCCTCGTCGCTCACGTCGCATGTCGCGCTTGCCGCCGAACCGGCGCCGCAGGCCGTCTCGATCTCGGCGGCGAGCGCGCTGCCGTCGGCGATGTCGGCAATCATCACCCGCGCGCCGGCCGCCGCCAGCGCGCGCGAATAATGCGCGCCGATGCCGCGCGCACCGCCGGTGACGATCGCGGTACGGCCCTCAAGCTTGCCCATGCGTTTGCCTGCCGGTCTCGACGGGATTGTTTCTTATCAGGTAATAAGCGGATGCAAAATCGTCGAACAATTCCCGAGATACAGCTCGGAACAGGACGCCCGCCAATGCCCACCGCTGCCGACCGCCTCGCCATCCGCGACCTGATCGAAAACTGGGCGCTCTGGCGCGACGCACGCATGTGGGACCGTTTCCGCACGGTCTGGCACGACGACGGGCGCATGATGGCCACCTGGTTTCAGGGAACCGCGGATGAGTTCATCAAGGTCAGCCAGGAGGGTCACGACAAAGGCGTGCGCATCCTGCATTTCCTCGGCGGCATGACGATCGATCTGGCCGCCAGCCGCGCGGTGGCGCAGACAAAGATGACGATTTCCCAGCGTGCGACAGTCGAAGGCGTGGTGTGCGACGTCGTTTGCACCGGGCGTTTCTACGATTTCCTGGAAAAGCGCCAGGACCGCTGGGGGCTCGTGCTGCGCCAGCCGATTTACGAAAAGGACCGGCTGGACCCGGTCGATCCGGCGGCAAGGCTTGCACTCGACCAGACGCTGCTGATGCAGTTTCCGGAAGGCTACCGGCACCTGGCCTACATGCAGGCGCGCATCGGCTACCGGGTCAAGACCGACATGCCGGGCCTCGACGGCGCGGAGCTGGAAGCGCTCTATCGGCGCGGCGCAGACTGGCTGGCCGGCAAAGCCTTGTAGGCGCGGCCGCCTGAAAACCGCCGCCGTCGCCGGTCCGTATAAGGCGGCTTTTCTCGCGCGCCGTTCGCAATCGCATGCACGGGCGGTCGCGAACGCCGCATTTGTGTTGCCGGAGCCGGCAGCTATTATTCTGCATTCATGCGGGCGCTGTTTCGCCCGGCTGATGCGAGCGGAGTCCTCTTCACCCGTGAATCTGACGGTCAACAAGGGAGGCCGCTTCCGGCCCTTTGCCGGCATCGGGCGGAACGTTCTTCTGTCTCATTCGTCGAACCCCGCCGCGCGCTTTC
>WBUW01000454.1 GCA_008933495.1 Pseudorhodoplanes sp. | reverse complement strand
GCATTGGCGTGCGCATCGCAAACAGCGCCGCCGATGCCGTCACCGCGGCGATGACGAGACCGGCGTCGGCGACGGCATCGGCGGCGCTGTTTGCGATGCGCACGCCAATGCGGTTCGCCGCTTGCTGCAGCCGGGCGCCGGCAGTTGCCGGAAACAGGATATCCCAGGCCGCGATCGCCGCGGCGCCTTCGCTGCGAAGGCCCTCGGCCATCGCCTGGCCGGCTTCGCCGAAACCGATGAAGGCGATGCGGGGAAAGCCGTTGTTCGTCACGTTGCGCCCTTCAGCTTGTTCTGGATGCGCGCGTCGAAGCGCGCGACATTGACCACGACGCGGGTATGGGTGCCGTCGCCGATCCGCTCGCGGTCGTCGAAGGCCTCGACCCGGAACTCGACATTGCGGCCGTCCACCCGCGTGACTTCGGCGGTGGCGCGCAGCCGCATGCCGACCGGCGTCGCCGCATAATGGCCGACATTGAGATGCGTGCCCAGGCTCTGGTGGCCGTCCGGCAGCAGCCGCTCGATGGCGTCGAGCGCGGCGGCCTCCATCATGTTGATCATGACCGGCGTTGCCAGCACGCGCACGCGGCCGGAGCCGACCCGCGGCGCGGTCTGTTCCTCGCCGACCGTGATTTCGGCCGAGCCCCTGAGGCCGGGGGTGAGGCGGGAGAGGTCGGGCACGCGAAGGTCTCGAATGATCCGGTTTCGGTTTGGCAAATTATACGCAATTCGCAGGTTGCGTATAACGATGCGCCACCGGCAGATATCCTAAAGCATTTCCAGCGGCCGCTTGCGCGCCGGCGGCGGAAACGCCCTGTCGAGCGCGGCGAGGTCGTCGGGCGCCAGCATGATGGACACCGCCGCGCGGTTTTCGCGGACGTGCTGCGGGTCGGCGGCCTTGGGAATGACGATGACGTCCTCCTGCCGCAGCAGCCAGGCGAGCGCGATCTGGGCGGGTGTCGCGTTGTGGCGGGCGGCAACCGCCGCAAGCGCCGGATGGCCGAGCATGCGTCCCTGCTCGATCGGCGAATAGGCCATGATCGGCATGCGCTGTTTGCGGCACCAGGGCAGGAGATCGAATTCGATGCCGCGCCGCGTCAGGTTGTAGAGCACCTGGTCGGTGGCGCAGTCGTGTCCGCCCGGCAGCGCGAATACCTGCTCCATCTCGCCGGTATCGAGATTGCTCACGCCCCAGTGGCGGATTTTTCCCTCCTCCTGCAACCGGTGGAAGGCCGCGACCGTTTCGGCGAGCGGGTGGCTGCCGCTCCAGTGCAGCAGATAGAGGTCGATACGGTCGGTGCCGAGCCGGCGCAGGCTGCGTTGGCAGGCTTCAAGCGTGCCCCGGCGCGAAGCATTCTCGGGCAGCACCTTGCTGACCAGAAACACCTCCTCGCGCCGCCCGGCAATGGCGTCGGCGACCACTTCTTCGGCGCCGCCGTCGCCGTACATTTCCGCGGTGTCGATCAGGGTCAGGCCGAGATCGATCCCGAGCCGCAGCGCGGCCGCCTCGTCGGCGGCGTGCGCGGCCCGCTCGCCCATGAACCAGGTGCCCTGGCCGAGCACGGGAACGCTTTCGCCGGAGGGAAGAGACAGCATTCTCATGCCGTCAATATAGAGCGCGATCCGCCGAAGTGGGAACCTGTTCGGCGCAAGATCGCGCGAAAACCAATAGATCGCGTGCGCAGTCCGATTCAATCCGAACGGATTATGCTCCAGCACGGCGGGCGCAATCGGGGGCCTTGGCGAGCCGCCGGTCTTCGGCTTGTCGGTTCGCGCGCGTCACGCACGCGTCACGCACGCGCAAGGCGGTCAATTATGCTCGACCGGCGGCGTGCCATGGGTGTGGAAGGACTCGATGGTCTTCAATCCCCAGGCCTGGCCTTTCTTGCGCTCGGCCTCGGTCCAGCGGATCGGCTTCCAGTCCGGCGCGAGAATGAGGCGCGCGCCGGCATTGGCGACCTCGACGCGATTGCCGCCCGGCTCATAGACGTAAAGGAAGAAGGTCTGCTGCACGGCGTGCTTGTGCGGGCCGGTTTCGATGAACACGCCGTTCTCCAGGAAAATGTCGGCGGCGCGCAGGATGTCCTCGCGGCAATCGAGCGCATAGGTGACGTGGTGGAAGCGGCCCTTGCTGCCGGTGTGGTCGCGCGTATAGGCGAAGTCGTAGGACTTGTTGGTCGCGGTCAGCCACATGCCGGCCTCGGTGCCGTTGTCGAGCACGATCTGCTCGGTCAGGCGGAAGCCGAGATAGTTCTGGAAGAATTCGCGGTTGGCCTTGATGTCGGAGGCAAGCCCGTTGAAGTGATCGAGCCTGCGCACGCCCACCCCGCGCGCGGGATAGCGCTGCGCCTGGTTCTTCAGCGCGGGTTTCAGCTCCGGCGGCGCCTCGTACCACTCGGTCTCGTAATAGAGCTCGATGACGTGGCCGTCCGGATCCCTGCACACGAAGGTCTTGCCGTGGCCGAGATCGCCGTCGGTCCAGCCGACATCGAAGCCCGAGCCTTTGAGTGCGGCGGCGCGGCGCTCCAGCGCCTGCGGCGAGCGGGTGCGGAACGCCACATGCGCCATGCCGGAGGTCTTGGAGGCCGTCAGCTTGAGCGAATAGCGCTCATAGTCGTCCCAGCCGCGCAGATAGACGCTGTCGCCTTTCTCGCCGCTCTGGGTCATGCCCATCACGTCGATGAAAAACTTGCGGCTTTCCTCGAATTTCGGCGTGAGCAGTTCGAGATGGGCGAGGTGGGCGATATCGAGGACGGGTTCGGGAGGGGTATTCTGGGTCATTGCTGGGATCGCTGGTCCGGCTGCTGTTGAAACCGAACCTTCTACCACTTTTGGCGATGCAAAGAAGTGATGCGCATCATGGCGGCGCCATGCGCTCGCCGGCAGGCGCCGCCGCCGCGTCTGCGCAACTTGCGGCAGGCCGCCCGACGG
>WBUW01000453.1 GCA_008933495.1 Pseudorhodoplanes sp. | reverse complement strand
CGCAAGACTATAGAAGCAAGCGCCGGCAAAATGGCCACACTCGGCAACCGAACAATGGCCGGCAGCTTGGCCCTAGAAATTCGCGATCACGCCGCGGCAAGTTTGAGCGATAAGGTTCTGACGTGGGATAATTTTTCCAGAATACTTATTCTCGGCTCGGTGATCATCCTTTTTGGCGCTGCCGGCATCGCGTTGCTTGGTGTGCCGTTCGCAAGCTTCCTCACCAGCATACCGTGTGTGTTTGCCCTCGCCTGCCTTGCTCGCTTGCTGGCCGGAAACGGTACATTCGTGAACTGGGGCATCGAATACGTCGTCTTTGCGCTTCTGCTTGGACTGCTCATTCGCAATACAATCGGCTTGCCGGGTTGGCTCAAGCCCGCAGTCCAGACCGAGTTTTCATCAAGACGGGCCTTGTCTTGCTTGGGGCCAGCCTGTTGTTCATGGAAATACTACAAGCAGGTGTGCTAGGCATTACCCAGGCGGTCCTGGTTATTATCGTCGTGTGGTATGCTTGTTTTTGGTTCAGCCGGAAATTACGCGTAGATGACGAGTTCGCCGCCATGCTGTCGACAGCGGTTTCCATCTGCGGCGTGTCGGCAGCTATCGCGGCATGCGGCGCCATCCAAGGTGACAAGAAAAAACTGTCCTATGTGGCATCGCTGGTACTCATCGTCGCCGTTCCGATGATGATCGTCATACCTTGGATTGCAAAGGTTACGAACATGAACGACGTCGTGGCCGGGGCGTGGCTCGGCGGCACTCTCGATACATCTGCATCAGTCGTCGCCGCAGGTGCTTTGATTAGCGACACCGCTATGAAGACCGGGGTCATCGTCAAGTTTTCGCAAAATGCACTGATTGGTGTTGCCGCCTTCGCATTGGCCGTGTGGTGGACCTTAAAATCGAATCATGGGGACAAGCAGAACGTAAGTGCCGCGGTAATCTGGGAACGATTTCCGAAATTTGTAATCGGCTTCGTAATCGCTTCAGCCTGTTTTTCTTTTGTCCTATCGCCTGAACTTACAAAGGGCAGCCGCGCTGCTCTGAACGAGATCCGGACGTGGTGGTTTGCGTTGGCTTTCGTGTGTTTCGTGTGTATTGGGTTGGAAACAAAGTTCGTGGACTTGGCCACTACGGACCAAGGGCGCCCGGCGCTCGCATTTCTGGCGGCGCAGACAATCAACGTCTTTTGGACCTTGTTATTAGCCTGGCTCATCTTTGGAGGCGTGCTTTTCGAAGCTCCGATAATTGGGTAGAAATATATTGCGCCACTTTTATTCAAACGCTGTCACTGATGACAATCGGCGTCGTTTCCGGATGTTCTGATTCATGAATCGTCCTACTTGGACGAACCATGCAAATTCAATGACGACAACCAAGACTCTGCGCATTGCTGGATGAACCGTGGAGCCAGATCATCAAGTGCGGCCGTGAACTACAAGGCCGAGTTTCGCCAAGCGCTCGTGCGGCGCGGGGCGACCATCGGCGCCAATGCGACGATCGTATGCGGCACGACGATCGGCCAATATGCCTTTATAGGCGCCGGCGCCGTCGTCACGCGCGATGTGCCTGCGCACGCCTTGATGGTCGGCGCGCCCGCCCATCGAACCGGTTGGATGAGCCGCGCCGGAGAAAAGCTCGGTCTAGACCTCGTCTGTCCGCGCACCGGTGAGCGCTATCGCGAGGCCGCTCCCGGGCAACTCGTGTTGGCGGATATGCAGCGCTAGACAATAACCGGCGTTGCTTTCGACGCCCGGTCGGCTGGCTGCAACCGGCAAATTCGACTAGTGATCTGAAATATCGTCTGCCTTCGTAGAGCTTTACCGAACCTCCATGTGCGGCATAGCTGGCCTTTACGATCTGCACGGCACCGGACGCGAACGCGATCCGGGCGAGCGTGCGCGCGCGATGGTCGATACGCTCGCGCATCGCGGACCCGACGGTGCGGGCCATTGGGGCGATCCGGCAGCCGGGATAGGGTTCGGCCACCGCCGGCTCGCCATCGTCGATCTGTCGCCGGGCGGCGCGCAGCCGATGCATTCGTCCGACGGCCGCTACGTCATCATCTATAATGGCGAGGTCTACAATTTCGGCGAGCTGCGCGCCGAACTGTCCGCCCGCGGACGTAATTTCAAGAGCACGTCCGATACCGAGGTCATGCTGGCGGCCATCGTCGCATGGGGACTCGAAGAAGCGGTGCGCCGCCTCGTCGGCATGTTCGCCTTCGCGCTGTTCGACCGGCAGACGCGCACGCTGCACCTGGTGCGCGACCGCCTCGGCGTCAAGCCGCTCTACTGGACCATGGCCGACGGCATGCTGCTGTTCGGCAGCGAATTGCGCGCCCTCACAGCGCATCCGGCGTTCGTCGGCGACATCGATCGCGAGGCGGTCATGGCGCTTCTGCGCTACAGCTATATCCCCGCGCCGGCGACGATTTATCGCGGGGTCTTTAAGCTGCCGGCGGGCGCGATCCTCACCGTGCCGCCGGGCGGCACGCCGTCGATCGCACCCTATTGGCGGCTCGCCGACGTCGTTGCGCGTCATGGACAGAACCGCCTGTCGTTCGAAGACGCGACCGCAGCGCTCGATGCGCTGCTGCGCGACTGCGTTGCGCGTCGCCTGGTCGCGGACGTTCCGGTCGGCGCGTTCCTGTCGGGGGGAACCGATTCCGCCGCCATCGTCGCGATGATGCAGGCGGTGTCCGAGCGTTCCGCGCGCACCTTCACCATCGGCTTCCGCGACGCGGCTTACGATGAGTCGCAGGCCGCGCGCACGGTCGCAGAATATATGAAGACCGATCACACCGAAATCATGCTCGAGCCCGATGCCACGCTCGCGCTCGTCAGCGACGTCGCCGACTGGTTCGACGAGCCGTTCGCGGACTCATCACAATTGCCGACCTATCTCGTCTCGCGCATGACCCGTCGGCAC
>WBUW01000452.1 GCA_008933495.1 Pseudorhodoplanes sp. | reverse complement strand
CCCTATGTGTGGTATCCGCCGGGTTACGTCGCGAGCAACGTAGTGTCATTCGCGGCGGGTGTCGCGGTCGGCGCCGCGCTATGGGGAAACTGCAACTGGGGCCAGAACAACGTCAATATCAACGTAAATCAATACAATTCATACAACCGCACGAATATCAGCAACAGCGAATGGCAGCACAATACAGCCCACCGCAAGGGCGTGCCCTACGCCAATTCCAGCGTCGCCGAGCGCTATGGTAAGGGGTCAGCGAATACCGCTTCGCGCGAAGCATTCCGGGGCCGAGCCGAGTCTGGTCAGCTCGATGCACGGAGCAAGGACGGCGGCGCTCGAACCCAACCGCAGCGCGATGCAGATCCAGGCCGTGCGCCGCAGCCTGACGCGCGCTCAAAAGGCGCACAAACGAAGGGCGGAGCAGCGGCTGATCGTGGAGCCGGGTCGCGACTGACGTCTTCCGATCATCGCGGATCGCAGGCGTTCAGCGACGTCAGCAATGGCCCTGATGCTCGCCGGCAGAGCGAGCGCGGTCAAATGAGCCGGCAGGGGTCTCAGATTCAACGCGGCGCTGGCCCCCCTCTCGACCGCGCGGGAGGGGGCGTACGTGGTGCCGGAGGCGAACTTGTCGGCGGTCGCCGATGATAGCGCTTTCTTGACTAAGACCGTTGATGGAAGAAAAAACGGAAAGATCATGCTTATCACCAGGCCGAAACATCTCTCTCGATCGCTGTCGACGTTTGTTGCCATCGCAGTTGCCGTGCTGACGCATTCGATCATGGCGCAAGCGGCGCCCAAGCAGCCGAAGGCATTTGGCTCTCCAAGCGAGGCGGCAACCGCACTGGTCGAGGCTGCTAAAGCAAAAGATCAGAAAATGATCCTCGACATCCTTGGGCCTTCCTACAGCGAATGGATACTGAGCGGCGACCCGGTGCTCGACGCGCAGGCGCAAGCGCGGTTTGTCGATGCCTATGCACAGAAGTCGAGCGTCACCATGCAAGGCACCGACAAGGCGACGCTTTTAATCGGCAACGATGATTTTCCGTTTCCGTTTCCCATCGTGAAGCGTGGAGATCGCTGGTCATTTGATTCCGAGGCCGGTAAAGAAGAGCTATTGAACCGCCGGATCGGGCGAAATGAGCTGAATACAATCGAGGTTCTGCGCGCCATCGTGGATGCGCAAAGGGAATATGCCACCCGCGATCGCGATGATGACGGTGCGCCGGACTACGCGCAGAAATTCATCAGCAGCCCTGGAAAGAAGGACGGTCTCTATTGGCCGACCGCCCAAGGGGAAGCGCAAAGCCCTCTGGGTCCGCTCGTGGCCGATGCTGCGCGTCGGGGTTATCAAAAGAAGAGTTCCGACACTGAACCTGTTCCCTATCACGGCTACTATTTCCGAATTCTGCGAAGTCAGGGAGCGCACGCTTCCGGCGGCACATACGATTACGTCGTCAAGGGTAAGATGATTGGCGGTTTTGCTGTCATCGCCTATCCCGCGCGCTACGATGTCTCGGGAATAAAGACGTTCCTGATCAATCACGACGGCCAAGTTTACGAGCGCGATCTCGGGCCGTCGACCTCAAAGGCTGCGGCAGAAATTGGAACGTTTGACCCCGATAGCCGGTGGAAAGAATTATGAGACTTCAATCAAAAGCGTCATGAGACAATCGGATCGTCAGCAAATGATGGGGCGACCAGAGGCAGAATTGATCTAGATTGATCGGAGCAATACGCGGCATGCCAACTTATTCAGGTTCACGTTGTGTTATTGCCAGCGTCGCGGATTTGATTGCGTGATTGAAAGAAAAGAGGCGAGGAAATGACTGTCTTTCGCTCCTTGATCCTGCTGCTCCTGCTTGCCGCGCCATCTGCGGGATCGGCGCAAACCATGAGTTTTGAAGACGCTATATCAATCCTGTCCAGTTCCTGCGGCAGGGACATCGACACCTATTGTAAAGGGGTCAATCTCGGCGGTGGCCGGATCAAGAACTGTCTGGCTCGCAATCAGGCCAAGGTCTCCGGGCAATGCTGGTCGGATCTGATTCGCGTCGAGAGCTTGGTGCAGAAGCGTGCCGAGGCCCGCGTCGCCGTGCTGAAGATCTGCGATACAGATGCGCGCAGATTGTGCGGTGCCATCAAGAAAGGCGATGGCCAAATTCTCAGTTGCATGCTGACGGCGCAAAAGAGCGTCAGCGCCAAATGCAATCAGGCGATTACGGACGCTGGGTACCGGTGATGCGAACGACATCGATGAAATCTCTTCTCGTTATTGCCGCGCTGGCTGGTTTCGCGCCCATTCCATTCGCGTTGCATCCAGCCCATGCGCAAGCGGCCTTGTCCTCGAACGATATCGCCAATAGCCTGAAAGGGCTGGAGACCACGCCCAACATCGATGTCGTCGTACTCCGGCAACAGGCGCTCGCGCGCGCAAAAAGCGTTGCACAGTCCAGTGCGCTCAATCGGCCGCCGATCGCCGAACAGCTTTTCAAGCTTCCGCAATTCACTGTCGAAATCCAGTTCAATCTGGATTCGGCCGTTATCCGGCATGAATCCTACCGCACGCTCGGGCGCATCGCCGATGCTCTCTATCATCCGGTCTTGCTGGATTACAGGTTTCTGGTCGTCGGTCACACTGATTCAACCGGGAAACGCGAATACAATTTAAATCTGAGCCAAAAGCGCGCCGAAGCGATTCGAGAAGTGCTGATCACGACGTTCAAGATCGCACCGCAGCGGGTCATGGCCGTCGGTCTCGGTGAAGAGCAATTGCAAGACCCGGCTCATCCCGCGGCGGCGGTCAATCGGCGGGTGCAGATCGTGACGATTGGAAAACAAAAATGATATGCTAAAATTGACGTTTGTCCGCGAAAGTGTTAAATTTTAAAAAGCGTGAAGAATAATTAAACGCTGTTTGTGCGTTGACGCTGACATTGCGAA
>WBUW01000010.1 GCA_008933495.1 Pseudorhodoplanes sp. | reverse complement strand
TCTCGTCGGAATCGGAGGCGCTTGCGATCGCCGTGCGGCAGTGCCGGTCGGCCGGCGGCCCGAATTGCAAGGCGACCGGCGCCTGGAGTTCCGGGTGCGTCTACATCACGGTTGGAAGCAACACGCGCGGCGCCGGCTGGAACTCATCGGCCGACTACGACGAGACGTTACGAAAATGCCGCGCCAGCGGATATAACTGCAAACCTCCTATTGGCGGCTGCATCAATTAGAGCGCAATCCGCCGCAGTGGGTTCGGTTCGGCGCAGGATCGCGCGAAAAACAATAAATCGCGTGCGCGGTCCGATTCAATCCGAACGGATCATGCTCCAGCAGGCTGCTGAAAATGCGAGCAAGGTTCGCCTTTCGATTCCGGTCTGTTCACGGCGGGATTTTGTTGTGTTCACGGCAGAAGAGATCTTTTCGGCTACCTGCAAGCGCATGATCCGGAAAAGAGTGATACCACCGGGGCCAATTTCCGACCGGTCACGCGCGAGCCTGACCCGCGCATCCGTCGCAAAAAAGAAGAGTCGTCTCAAGATGATGGATTGCCGGGTCAAGCCCGGCAATGACAGTGCGGACAGGTCGAGATCAAACACGCTTGGTATGAAGCGGTTTTCGGAAACGATCATGCCCAAACAAAAGGTTAAAGTGCGGTGACGGTTCGGCCGGAGCGTATCTTGTCTTCGCATTTTGTCTTCGCACTCTCGTCGTGTGAAGCGAAGCAGGTCCGCTGGCTGTGTTCGGCTTCGGTGACGATTCATGCGGCGCGCGCAGCATGTTGCCGCGCGTCAGGCCGAGCGCCGCTCGATCATACTGTTCAGCGGTACCGAAAACCGCGCAGCTCGTTATTGAGCGCGCGGCCGACGCAACCCGCCAGTCCGGACGGCGACGCGCAATTGAGGTGGTAGCTCTCGACGGGGGCTCCCGCGGCTGCCGGAGACGGTCTGCGCCGGGGCTTTGCCGCGCGCGGCGCGGTATCGTCAGTACCGATACTGGCGGATCGCCCGCCATCACGCGGCGCATTCTGCGTACCGGCCTGGACGAGAATGATCGGCGCGACCCGGTCGTCCGCTCTCGCGCCGGCTCCCTCCATTCCGGTCCATGAGCCGGATAACAGCGTGGCCGTGAGGACGAATGATGAAACCAACATTGACATCGGCGCCAGCCCCTCCGTTTTTTCGTCCGCGATCCGGCAACAAACGTCGACGGACGCGTCGCGTGCGCCGCCCAACGATTCAGCCCTGTGCAATCTACAATAAAGGCTGATATTGCGCCAGCGACGGGCGCCCTGCCGATCGGAAAATAGGTTGATCCGCCGACCGAAGCCGACGAAGGGCAAAGCGCCGGTCCGCGGTCGGGGTTCGGCGCAAGTCATCGCGCTGATCCGCCGCGCCGTTTATGCCGGTTACGCTGCCCGTTTCCGGCCTTGGCTCATCCGGAGGGCAGCGCCGGGCAGTCGTTCCAGGTTGCTGCTTGCTCGGCGCGGCGGCCGGGCCGGCAAAACCGGTCCGTTTCGCCGAGCGGGGCGGATGTCGCCTTCAAACTGATCGAATTTCACGGCATGCGCGCCGCAATGAATCAAGCGCGGTTCGAATCGCCCAAATCGTCGTCGTCAAGGATCCGGATCGCCGCGCCATCGAGGTCGTCGTATTGGCCGGCGCGCAGCGACCACAGGAAGGCAAGCAGGCCGGTCAGCCCCAGCCCGAGCGCGATGGGGACGAGATATACAAGCACGCTCATGTCGCAAATTCCGTTGCCGCCGCGCGCTCTGCTCCGCTGGCGTTTCGTTGGCGCGCCGTGCGCGCGCGCAAAGCGTTCAGCGTCACAAGGAGGGAGGAGCCCGACATTGCCGCCGCCGCGATCAACGGCGTGACGAGGCCAGCCATGGCGATCGGAACGGCAATCGTATTATAGACCGCGGCCAGCCAGAGGTTCTCACGCATCAGGCGCCGCGCCTTGCGCGCCATGAGGATGGTTCGCAGGACGGGATCGAGGCGGTCGCCGACGAATACCGCATCCGCCTGCGCTTGCGACATGTCAGCCGCCGTGATGGGAGACATCGATACGTCGGCGGAGGCAAGCGACGGTGCGTCGTTGATTCCGTCGCCGACCATCAGTACATGGCGTCCGCGGGCCTTGAGGTCGCGCACGACCGCGACCTTCTCGGCGGGATTCAGCCCGGCTTGCCAATCACTGATCCCGAGATCGCGCGCCACCGGCGCAACCGCGGCGGCCCGGTCGCCGGACAGAATCGAAAGGCCGATCCCCTGCGCCGCCAGCGCGCGAACGGTATCGGCCGCGTCCGGGCGCAATGCCTGGTGAATGACGAAGACGGCTTCCCTTTCGCCATGCCGGAATGCGATCAGGGAGGCGCCCGGATTCCGGCTCAGAAGTTCCTGAGGCATGGTTACGGCGCAGAAGGCGGCGCTGCCAAGCCGCATCTCGACGCCCTCAAGGGCCGCGCGAATTCCCTGGCCGGGCTCTTCGGCAACCTCGGGGAAGGGCTCGCGCTGCCCACGATGGCGCGCAAGCACTCCCGCAAGCGGATGGCGGCTCGACAGCGCAAGGCGTGCCGCGTGATCGAGCAGGACGGGATCGATATCGGCCGCATTGACGATGCAGGGCTCCGGCAGGGTCAAAGTGCCGGTCTTGTCGAAGACGATCGTATCGACGCCGGCAAGGCGCTCGATGGCGCTTCCGGCGTTGAGGAAAATTCCGCTCCGGAACAGCGTGCCGGCGGCGACGACCTGGACGGCCGGGATGGCGAGCGCGAGCGCGCACGGGCAGGTGATGATCAGGACCGAAATCGCGGCGATGATCGCATCGTGAGCGGACTGGCCGGCGAGCATCCAGCCGGCAAAAGTGGCGGCGGCGGCGGTATGGACTACGGGCGCATAATAGCGCGCCGCGCGATCGGCGAGCTGGACGTGCCGCGATTTGTCCTTGACGGCCTTGTCCAATAGCCGGTCGATCTCGTCCAGCAGGGTATCGTGACCGCCGGCCGTGACACGCAAGGTGATTGCGCCGGCGAGGTTTATGCTGCCGGCATAAAGCGCGGCTCCGGCTTCCGCCTTGCGCGGTGCGGTCTCGCCGGTGACGAGGCTCTCGTCGACGTGCGACTGCCCGCCGACGACCACGCCGTCGGCGGGGATGCGCTCGCCGGGCCGGATCAGCAGGCGATCATTGACGTGGACGGCGGACGCCGGGATGCGGACGATTTCACCGCTGTCGAGCAGCCGGTGCGCGAACTCCGCTTTCAGCGCGGCCAGATTGCCGGCCACGGCGCGGGTGCGCCGGCGCATCGCCTGGTCGAGATAGCGGCCACACAGCAAGAAGAAGATCAGCATCACCGCCGAGTCGAAATAGGCATGCTCGGCATGATTGGCGGTCTCGACGAGCGACATGCCGAGTGCCAGCAGGATGCCGAGCGAGATCGGCACGTCCATGTTGACCTGGCGGGTGCGCAGCGCCGACAGCGCGCTGCGGAAGAACGGCTGCCCGGCATAGGCGGCCGCCGGCAGCGCGATCGCCGCCGACAGCCAGTGAAACAGGTCACGCGTTTCGGGCGTGATGTCGGTGACGTTGCCGGACCAGACCGAGACCGAGAGCAGCATGATGTTCATCGCCGCAAAGCCGGCGACGGCGAGGTACCGCAACAGCCGCTGCGCTTCCTGCGCTTCGTGCTCTTCGCTGTCCCGCTGGCGGAACGGATGGGCGCGATAGCCCATGCGGGCGAGCGTTTCGACCGCTTGCGAGGGATCGAAGCGCGGATCGGTCCAGGCAATCGTCAGGCGCCGATTGGTGAAATTCAACCGCGCATCATCGATCCCGCTCAGTTGCTTCAGCGATTTCTCGATCCGCCCGATACAGCCGCCGCAATTGATGCCCTCAACCGCAAACTCCATGCTGGCCGTGCCATCGCTGTGACGATGGGTGAACGGCGACAGGTCGGTGGCTTCCGTGACGCTCATTTCAGGACCACCCGGCTGCGGGACCGGAAAACGCGTTCATCATCGCGCATGACGTCGATCACCAGGGTCCATTGCCCGGCCGCCAGCGGCGTCTGTCCGACGAACCGGCCGGGTTGTGCGCTGTCCAGCGTGACCGGCTGATCGTAACGCGACATCAGCGGGTGCAGGAGCTGCGCCTTCACGCCGATGTCAGGCACCGGCGCGCCGCGCCGGTCGCGCACATCGATGGCAACGGCCGCTTCGCCTGCCGCGTTGCGCCCGACATGAGCGCTCACCTGCCACTTCAGGTTATCTTGTGCCCGAATGGCGGTCAGTTCGTGCTTGAAAGCCAGGCCAGCCTTGTAGGCGCTCTCCGTCTCAAGGCCGCCGAACGTGGAGGTCGCGGCGCGCAGCATGACGAGATTGGCGGCAAACACCACCCCGAAAAACCCAACCAGGCAAATGAACACGGTGCGGCCGGTGAGTTCACGCGGGGATTTCATGGCGGGCGCCTGGTCCGGCATCTAGTCCCCCTGAGGTGCGCGGAAATTGTCGGCTGCCGACGCGCGTTCTCCGGAATCGATGTCGGTAAGGTGGAACGTGACCGGCGCGCTGGCGGGCAACGCAAAGGTATATTCGCTGACGAGAACGCGAAACTCGCGCGTTTGATCGGGACCGACCTCGATGATGTTCGCGGAGCCCAGCGGCAGACCGGCGATTTCGACAACGCTGCCGGCGATACCGTCAACCGCGAGCGCAAATCGGCGCGGCTCGAGCCGCTTATTGAGCACCCGCAAGGTGTATCCGTTGCGGATGGCGCCGTCGGTCAGGCGCACGAAGAGCGGATTGCGGTCGTGAATCACGGCAACCGAGAAATCATGCCGCGTGAGCAGGACATAGAGCATCAACGAGCCGACAATGGCGATGATGGATGCGTACAGGATGGTGCGCGCCCGCATCAGTTGCGTAAGCGGCGCCTGTCCGGCCATCCGCCGCTTGATGTTGACGTCGCTGTCATAGGCGATCAGTCGGGCCGGGCGCCCGATCTTGGCCATGACATTGTCGCAGGCATCGATACACAGCCCGCACTGGATGCATTCGAGCTGCGATCCATTGCGGATATCGATGCCGGTCGGGCAGACATGGACGCATTGCAGGCAATCGATGCAATCGCCGGCGGGCAAGCCCTGTTGGCGCAATTGCTCGCTTTTCTTGATCGAACTGCGCGGTTCGCCCCGGTCGTGCCGATAAGTGACATTGAGCGCATGCTCGTCCGTCAGCGCGGCCTGGATGCGCGGCCACGGGCACATGTAGGTGCAAACCTGCTCGCGCATGTGGCCTGCGAGCGCGTAGGTCGTGAATGTAAGAATGCCGATCCAGAGATAGGCCACCAGCGGCGCATGGCCGGTCGCCAGATCCCGCACCAGCGTCGGAGCGTCGGCGAAATAGAGAACCCAGGCGCCGCCCGTCCACCATGCAACCATCAGCCACAGGAAGTGCTTCGCCGCCGCCCGCGCGGCGCGGCCGAAAGTCCATGGGCCGGCGTCGGCCAGCATGCGCACGCGACGGTCGCCCTCCACCAGCCGTTCGATCGCGAGGAACAAATCGGTCCACACGGTCTGCGGGCAGAGATAGCCGCACCATACGCGGCCGGCGATCGCGTTCATCAGGAACAGCGCCATTGCCGCGACGATCAGCAGGCCGGTGAAGAAATATACTTCTTGCGGCCATATTTCGATGAAGAAGAAATAGAAACGCCGCCCCGGGAAGTCGATCAGGACCGCCTGGTCCGGCGCGTTCGGTCCGCGGTTCCAGCGCACAAACGGCAGCAGATAATAGATGCCGAGCGTGACGACGAGAACCGCCCACTTTATTCGGCGAAACGTTCCGGTGACGCTTTGCGGATAGACCTTCGTGCGCGCTGCATAAAGTGGCGAGTCATCGCCGCCGTCCGAATTGGGATCAAAACCTTCCTTGCCGGGCGGAACGATCGGCTTTGTTTCACGCTCGGCGCAGATTGCATCCATCGCCTTACTTTTCTCCGCCTCCGAGCGTATGGACATAGACCGTCAATGCCTTGATTGTCGTGTCGTCGAGCCGCTGGCCCCAGGCCGGCATCACGGCGCCGCGCCCGTTCATCAGGCCTTCGATAATGGTATCCCGGCTCGACCCATAGAGCCATATCTGATCCGTCAGATTAGGCGCGCCGAGCTCGCGATTGCCCTTGCCCTCGTCGCCATGGCAGGACGCGCAGTTTTCCGCGAACAGTTTTTGCCCTTTGGCCAGATCGGTGTTGGCGGGCACCGGCAGACGGGCGAGTGAACGAACATAATCGGCGACGACTGCAATGTCTCCGCGTTCCATGATCTTGTCGCGGCCGAACGCCGGCATGACGCCCTGGCGGGTGTCATCGTCCGCGGCGCGGATGCCGTGACGGATCGTCTGTACAATGTCCTCGAGCTTTCCGCCCCACAGCCAATCGTCGTCGTTCAGGTTCGGATATCCTTTGACGCCGCCGCCGCCGGCGCCATGACAGGGCGCGCAATTGTCCGCGAATGCCGCGCGTCCATGCGCGCGCGCGAAGTCGAGCAGCGCCGGGTCGGCCAGGATGCCGTCGAGCGGCGTTTGCGCGACGCGGTCGGTCATGGCGGCGCGTCCGGCTTTCAGCGCCGCAAGGTCCTCAACCACGGCCTGACGCGAATGCCAGTTGAAGTAGCCGACCGTATACGAACTGACCAAAGGCCAGGCCGGGTAGACGATCCAGTAGGCGATTGACCAGACGATCGTGATGTAGAACAGCCAGAGCCACCAGCGCGGCAGCGGCGTGTTCAGCTCGCGAATTCCGTCCCATACGTGACCGGTCGTCTCGGTTCCGGTTATGGCATCGATGTCGTTGCCTTGCTGACGCGCCATCTCAATCCTCCCTCAGCGGCATGCGGCTGGCCTCGTCAAACTTCGCTTTGTTTGACGGCCACAGCGCATAAGCGACGACGATCATGAATATCGTGACGAAATAGACGAGCCCCCAGGATTGGGCGAACTCGGCGAGAAACCTGTAGGTTGCCGGCATGTGCGGTTCTCACCGGATGTTGGCTTTGTCGTTGTAGAGCTTGAAATCGACGAGCGTGCCGAGGAGCTGCAGGTAAGCGATCAGCGCATCGGCTTCGGTAATGCGCTTGGGATCCCCGTCAAAATCGCGCGCCTGGACCTTCGGATAACGTTTGGCCAGCGCCTCCGCATCGGGGTGGTCGGGTGTTGCCTGGATTCGAACATCGGCCGCGGCGTTGGCGATCATTTCGGAATTGTACGGCACGCCCAGATGAGCCTGAACCTTGAGATCATTCGCGATGTGCTCGAAATCGAGCGCGGTTCTTGCAAGCCACGGATAAGCCGGCATCACCGTGCCGGGCACGACCGACTTCGGCTGGTTGAGGTGGTCGCGGTGCCACTCGTCCGAATATTTGCCGCCGACGCGAGCGAGGTCCGGGCCCGTCCGCTTCGAACCCCACTGGAACGGGCGGTCGTACATGCTCTCGGCCGCGAGCGAATAATGGCCGTACCGCTCAACTTCGTCACGCAGCGGACGCACCATTTGCGAGTGGCAATTGTAGCAGCCCTCGCGGACATAGATGTTGCGGCCGGCCAGTTCGAGCGGCGTATAAGGCCGCATGCCTTCGACTTTTTCGATCGTGCTCTTGAGATAGAACAAGGGCACGATTTCGACGAGCCCGCCGATCGAAATCACAACAAGAACGCCGATCGACATGAAGATCGAGTTCTTTTCAAGAAGCTTGTGCTTTGACCAGAGCGACATGATTATTCCGCCGGAACGAGAGAAGGCTCAGATTGGGTGGAGATTTCCGTGCCGCCGGAGCGCACGGTCATCCAGAGATTGAAGACCATCAGGCACGAACCGGCGAGGAACAGCGCACCGCCCAGCGCACGGATGACGTAGAACGGGTGCATGGCCTCG
Organism: Pseudorhodoplanes sp.; assembly: GCA_008933495.1. Taxonomy (GTDB): domain Bacteria; phylum Pseudomonadota; class Alphaproteobacteria; order Rhizobiales; family Xanthobacteraceae; genus Pseudorhodoplanes. The sequence goes on along the minus strand of WBUW01000010.1, from coordinate 11,428 downwards.
ACGGTCTCGATGAAGGAATATTCGAGAAAGCCGAGATTGGTGTAGGCGCGCCACATCAATCCCTGCAGGATGCCCGACACCCACATGGCCGAGATGTAAAGCACGATGCCGATCGTCGAAATCCAGAAGTGCCAGTTCACAAGCTTCAGCGAATAGAGGCCCTTCCGATTCCACAACCAGGGAACCAGGCAATAGACCGCGCCGAAGGAGACGAACGCAACCCAGCCGAGCGCGCCGGAATGCACGTGGCCGATGGTCCAGTCGGTGTAGTGCGACAGTGAATTGACGGCCTTGATCGACATGAGCGGCCCTTCGAAGGTCGACATGCCGTAGAAAGCGACCGACACGACCATCATGCGAAGCACGGGATCGGTGCGCAGCTTGTCCCAGGCGCCCGAAAGCGTCATCAGGCCGTTGATCATGCCGCCCCAGGACGGCATCCACAGCATCACCGAGAATGTCATGCCCAGCGTTTGCGCCCAATCAGGCAGCGCGGTGTAATGCAGGTGATGCGGACCGGCCCAGATGTAGAGGAAGATCAGCGCCCAGAAGTGGATGATCGACAGCCGGTACGAATAGACCGGCCGCTCCACGCGCTTGGGTATGAAATAATACATGATGGCAAGGAAGCCGGCGGTCAGGAAGAAGCCGACGGCGTTATGGCCGTACCACCACTGCACCATGGCGTCCTGCACGCCCGACCAGACGATGTAGGATTTCGGCGAGAAGATCGAAACCGGAATCGTCGCATTATTGCCAAGATGCAGGACCGCGATTGTGAGAATGAAGGCGATATAGAACCAGTTGGCAACATAGATGTGCGGCTCGCTCCGGCGCATGATCGTGGCGAGGAAAACCAGGAAATAAACCACCCACACGATCGTCAGCCACAGGTCCGCATACCATTCCGGCTCGGCATATTCCTTGGACTGGGTGATACCCAGCAAATAGCCGGTACCCGCGATCACGATGAAAAAGTTGTAGCCGAGGACGACGAACCAGGGCGCCAGATCGCCGGCAAGCCGGGCGCGACATGTGCGCTGCACGACATAGAAAGACGTTGCGATCAGTACGTTGCCGCCGAACGCGAAAATAACGGCCGATGTGTGCAGCGGCCGGATGCGGCCGAACGATATCCAGGGCAGATCGAAATTCAAGACCGGGAATGCGAGCTCCAGCGCCGCCCAAAGCCCGACCGTGAAGCCGGCGATGCCCCAGAACATCGCGGCAACGGTCGCAAACTTGATCGGACCCATATTGTAGTTTGGCTTGCCGTCGATCGTCAGCGGCGCTTTGATCGCCGGCCGGTTATAGTAGCGGTCGATGATCGCGAAGACGGCGGCAATGCTTCCGGCGGCGAACAGATAGGCATGAAAGGCATACTCCGACGTATGCGCCTTGGCCGCTATGAGAAGCGACAGGAATGCCAGGAGTCCAAAGGCAAGCGCTGTGCCGGCTTCGCCGAGAGTCATCGATTTTTGGGTCAGGCTTTCTGGACGGGTCATAGGGATGCGCTGTCGGTGTGAGGAGTGGAACGCGGGCTCGCGAAAACCCAAAAAAACATGCGTAGCCGGTCTATACGCGGCATTGATACAGATCAATCTCGCCGTCCACCGTCGAAACGGCCACGAAATTGGAGCAGGAAACGCCGTTGAACGGACCGGCGGGTGCGGCGGCGCGGCGGCGGCCGGCGTCAGCGCCCGGAAAACCGCTTGCTCGGGAAAACGGCACGCACGACAGTGCCGACCGGGTCACGCGGTTTGTCGTTGGCGGGGTCCTGCTCGGCGATGCCGGTGCCGTCCGTCGGCTCGGCATCGGCGCGCGCGTCCGGTCCCCCGCCGCGGGCGGGCGGGCTGATCAGGCGTTTTGCAAAAACCAGAATAACGTTCAGCGCGGACATTCCGATGTCCTTGTTACTTAACTTTCTTGTTGGCTTATTGGCGCAGTTGCTGGCATTGCGCCTTGCGCAAGGTCAAAGGGGCGTTTGACTTATCTCAATGCGATTTGCCCGGAAATCGGCGATTTTTTCATTAAAATGAAGGATATAGCGCCAAGACGCGAACGAGGATTTGATGGCCATGCAGGTCGAGAGAAGAACCGGGTTCCTCCAGGCGATACGCAGGAATTTTTCGAGATATTGGCAGTGCCGGGCCGGGCTCGATGAGCTCGGCGCTATCGACGCCGGCGAGCTGAACCGGATTGCCCAGGATTCCGGCCTGAGCATGGCCGACCTGATCGCGGTCGCCCAGCGCGGGGCCGATTCCACGGCGTTGCTCGATCGGCGTCTGCTGGACCTGGGGATTGAGCGGAACAGGATCGATGCGGCCGTTCTGCGGGACTTGCAGCGCTGCTGTTCGGCATGCGACAGCAAGGCTCAATGCGAGCATGAGCTGGAAGACCAGCCCAAAAATGCGGCATGGCCGAAGTATTGCCCGAATCAGGATACGCTTGCCGTGTTGACGGCAACGAAATGCCATTGATGGTTCGCATAATCGGGTTCAGCGTCATGATGGCGGTGGCGGCATCGCTCATGCTGCCTTCCGATGGTTTGGCGCAGTCGGCCGCTTTGTCGCCCAGCGCCCAGCGCGGGGTCCTTCTGGCCCGCACCTATTGCGCGCGCTGTCATTCGATTGACAGGCTCAGTCCGAGCCCCCTCACCATAGCGCCCGCATTTCGCGATCTCCACAAGCGCTATCCCCTGGAACGCCTGGAAGAAGCGCTGGCGGAGGGCCTCGTCACCGGCCATCCGACGATGCCGGAATTCCGGTTCGCGCCGGATCAGATCGGCGATTTTCTGAACTTCCTGAGGACGCTCGACTGAGCGGACACGGTGCGCATGTATGCGGCGAGCGTGGGCGGCGCGCTGGCGGCTCGGCTTGCGTTATGGCCGCTGCGCAATACCGCGCAATTCAGAGGGCCCGGTCCGTTGATGCGGATCGGGCCCTGCCGACCTCGCTTATGGAACTGCGGTGAACACGGCGCTGCTCGCTGTCCTGGAGCATGATCCCGAAAAATGTGAAGCGGTTTTCGAAAAAAAGATCGTGCTCAAACAAAGCGCTGAAGCGGGATGCCGATTCGAAGAAAGGTCATCCCGCTTTGGAGCCTACGAATTCAACGTATGAAGTGCGCCGCGGTTGCGCAGCACGACCCGCCGCGACGTCGGCAGTTCAATCGCGGCGTTGTCCTGGAACTGGGTCAGCGTCCGCGAGACGGTCTCGATCGTCAGGCCGAGATAGTCGGCAATATCCTGGCGCGACATCGGCAGCTCGACAGAATTGCCGGAAAACCGATTCGCCAGATCCAGAAGAAACGAGGCCACGCGCTCCTGCGCCGTCTTGACAAGAAGTAGCGCGTGATTGCGCGCGCGGGAAAGTTCACGGGCCGTGCACGACCAAACCTGGGTGGCGACATCGCTGTCACGCTGGGCGGTGTCGAGAACCGTGGACCGGCGCACGACCAGCACCACCGACTCGGACACCGCTTCCGCCGACGAGCCATGGGCATTCCCGGCCTCCAGCCCGAAGACATCGCCGGGGAAGTAGAAGCCCTCGATCTGGCGGCGGCCGTCGCTCAGTATCCGGTAGCTGCGGACGGCGCCCTTGACGATCTTGTAAACATAGTCCGCTGGTTCGTCTTCGCCGTAGATTTCCGCACCTTTGGCGAAGGACATCGGCGCGCCGGCCAATTCAATGGAGCCGAACAGGATCTGCTCCGGCACCAGGCTCCGCACCGCGGCGGTCGGGGATGACTGGGTGAACTGCGTCCGAATGGCTGTCTGTGTGCGCATGGCTCATCTCTCCCTACGCGCCTTCGATATGAGCCGTCGCGACATCGGCAAATTCGGATATTGCACCTAAGGGAAATCCCGTAGGCTCCGGCAGCCGGCTTGATCGGCCGGAAGAGCGGCCGGGTGCGTCTTGAAAAGCTCTTTCTAATCAATACTATAAATTTGATTTCGCTCCCGGCATGCGCGCGGCGGATTGCCAGCGCGGGCCGGGCCAGAGATCACCAGATCGAAGGAAGCGCTGATTTGGCCGTTGACACCGTTCGCCTTTTTCCGACCGGCCGCTCCGCGCTGCGGTGGCGCCACCAACTGATCGTCTACGGTCTTGCCTTGAGCATGGTCGTGGCCGCGTACGTGATCCTGCGGGCGCTCGAAACGCCATTCAATGCCGGGCCGGTCTATCTGTTTTTTATCCCTGCGATTCTTGCCGCGAGCGCGTTGGGCGGGTTCTGGCCGGCGTGTCTGGCGACACTATTGAGCGTTCTGCTGGGATTTGTAATGGATAATTCTGTCACTTCGCAGCTCGAATTGGTCAAGGTCGCGGCATTCGCTGCCATCGGACTGGGCGTTGCCTGGCTCGGCGGCCGTGTCCAGCGCTCGCGCCAGTATGCGGATGTCATGACCCAGGATCTCCTTTCCCGCGAGGCGCACTTGCGCTCGATCCTCGATACCATCCCTGAAGCGATGGTGGTCATCGATGAAAAGGGAACGATCCAATCCTTCAGTTCAGCCGCCGAGCGCCTGTTCGGCTATGCCGCGCACGAAGTGATCGGCAAGAATGTCAAATTGCTGATGCCGGCTTCCTATCGTGAAGGACATGACAGCTATATCGAGCGCTACCTGCAGACCGGCGAACGCCGCATCATCGGGATTGGCCGCGTCGTCGTCGGAGAGCGCAAGGACGGATCGACTTTTCCGATGGAACTCGCGGTCGGCGAGATGAAGTCCAACAAGCGGCGGTTTTTCACCGGCTTCATCCGCGATCTTACCGAACGTCAGGAGACCGAAGCGCGTCTGCAGGAGCTCCAGTCCGAACTGGTTCATATCTCGCGCCTGACCGCGATGGGCGAAATGGCCTCGACGCTGGCGCACGAACTCAACCAGCCCCTGGCGGCGATTTCCAATTACCTGCGCGGTTCGCGGCGGCTGCTTGAAGCCAGTTCGGATTCGCAGGCCAATGTTGTCCGCGAAGCCCTGGATAAGGCCTCCGATCAGGCGCTACGCGCGGGCCAGATCATCCGCCGGTTGCGTGATTTTGTCGCCCGCGGCGAAACCGACCGCAAGGTCGAAAGCCTATCGAAGCTGGTCGAGGAGGCGAGCGCGCTGGCGCTCGTCGGCGCCAAGGAGCAAGGAATTCGGGTCAAGTTGCAACTCGATCCCGAACGCGACCTTGTCCTGGTCGACAAGGTCCAGATACAACAGGTCCTGCTCAACCTCATCCGAAATGCGGTCGATGCCATGACGGAATCGCAGCGCCGGGAGCTCGTCGTTTCGTCAAATGCGGGCCACGATCGCATGGTGCAGATCAATGTCGCCGACACCGGGCCCGGCATTGCCTCCGAGATTGCGGGCCAGTTGTTCCAGCCCTTCGTCACGACCAAGCGCCAGGGGATGGGCGTCGGACTCTCGATCTCGAAGACAATCGTCGATGCCCATGGCGGACGCATCTGGGTTGGACCGAATCCCGGTGGAGGCACGATATTCCGCTTCACCCTGCAGACCGTGAGCCGCGAGGAAGTCGGGAATGGCTGAGGGCGAGGTGATCCACGTCATTGACGATGATGAGGCGATGCGTGACTCGCTGGCCTTCCTGCTGAAGGCGTGCGCGCTCGATGTGCAGACTTACGAATCGGCCGACGCCTTTCTTTCCGGACTGAATGACCGGCCGCGCGGATGCGTGGTGACGGATATCCGCATGCCCGGCATGAGCGGCATCGATCTGTTGCGCGCGCTGGCCGAGGCCAAGCACGACATGCCGGTCATCGTCATCACCGGTCACGGCGATATTCCACTCGCCGTCGAGGCCATGAAGCTCGGCGCTTTCGAGTTTCTGGAAAAACCGTTCGAGGACCGTCGCATATTGTCGGCGATACGGTCGGCGCTGGAACGCAGCCGCGAAGTCGGCCAGCGCGCGAGCGAAATCTCCGCCATCGCAGAACGCCTGGCCAGCCTGTCGCAACGCGAACGGCAGGTGCTTGACGGGCTCGTGGTCGGCCACCCCAATAAAACGATCGCCTTCGATCTCGGGATCAGCCCGCGGACCGTTGAAGTTTATCGGGCCAATGTCATGGACAAGATGCAGGCCAGCAGCCTGTCCGATCTGGTCCGCATGGTACTCGTCTGCGAGGGCAACGAAACCGGTGCCTGAAGCCGATCCGCTCGGGCCGATCAAGCCGGCAAAACCAGAAGCTTATTTTTTCTTTTTTGCCTTCTTGGCCGCCTTGGTGCTCTCGGCCTTGCTCTTGCGCTTGATGTCCTGGCTGTGCGCCCGCTTGTAGGTCTGGATATCCTCGAAACGGCCTGCCTTGTCACGGACGGCGTAGAGTTTCTTACCCTTCGTACTGCGGTGGGTGGTGCGCTTGGCCATGGTCAATCCCCGTTGGCCGGCGGAATGCCGACTCAGGATCGATAAATTAACGCGCCTGGTGTTCGGGGCGTCAACGGCTATGCCGCGCATTTCCCAGGTATCTGCGGGTTGCGCGGCGCGGTGCCGCTGGAAAAGCCGGTCACGAGCCGGGCGATGACGTCGAGCGATGCTGCGGGATACCGGCAGCCGTGGCTGGCCGGTGCCCGGAAGGCCAAACGTTAACTTGTGTTTTGGGAACGAAACGTTACGCATGACCGGACTTGGCGATTCGCAAGAGCCATCATGGCGATGTTCCTGAGATTCTTCGCATTGCTGGCGTTACTCGTCGCGACGATCGCGGACCTGCGGGCGCAGGCATCTGGCCTGCAGGGCATCGGGGTCGTCCTGCTGCATGGCAAGGGCGGATCGCCGACCACAATGATCGAAGGCCTGGCCGAGTCGCTGCGCAAGGACGGCGCGCTGGTCGAGGCGCCGGAACTGCCGTGGTCGCGGCGGCGGATGTATGATGCGACTTACGATCAGGCGATGGCGGAGATCGATCTTGCCGTCCAGAAACTGAAATGGGCCGGCGCCAGCCGGATCGTTGTGGCCGGTCATAGCCTGGGAGCCAATGCGGCCATCGGCTATGCGGCGCGGCGGGAGGGCCTGTTCGCGGTCGTCGCTCTGGCGCCGGGGCATCTGCCGGAGGCATGGGCGCTGCGCCTGCGCACCCGCAGCGCGCTTGTGCGCGCCAGAAAGCTGGTCGAAGCCGGCAAGGGCAACGTGCCGGGCGCTTTTCCCGATCTGGCGCAGGGTATTCCGTTCGTGGTCACGGCGACCCCGCTTGCCTATCTGAGCATGTTCGATCCCGAGGGACCCGCGGTCATACCCAGGAACGCCGCCGCGATCGGAGAGGTGCCATTCCTCTGGGTGGTCGGGATCGCCGATCCCGTCTTCTTTCACGGTCGTGATTACGCCTTCGACCGCGCCGCCAAGCATCCCAAGAGCAAGTATCTCGTCATCCCCGGGCTGCATCTGACGACGCCCTTCCAGGCCCGCGGGGCGATTATCGATTGGCTGAAGTCGCTGTAAGCGCTGCGCGCCGTCATTCCACGAGCTTGTTGACGCGCGCAACGAAGGCGCGGACTTCCGGCATGATTTCCGGCAGCAGCGCGCGCACCTGCTCACGCGTCATCCCCGCGCGTACGCGCGGATGATAGATGATATTGAGCAGATACTGATCATAGACGCCGAAGAATCCCATCTGGACGTTGTCGTTGAACATGGTCCAGGGGACGCTTTCGTCGTCGTTGATGGGGCCGAGCGCCTGCAGCAATTCCTCATAGGCACAGTCGTAGAAGATGTAATCCCCGACATCGGACGCGAGCAGAACATCGGATCGTTCGATCCGGAACATGGCATCCTTGCGGAAGCCGGACAGGCATTGCGGTTCGAGCGAGGTCTGGATCTGGCGCGCGCGCCGGGCGCCGTAGAGCTTGCGGATCGTCCGCAACAGGTCGCGGTCGCGCACCAGGGTGACGACCACGTTTGCCTCCGTGGCGTTCTGCGTCACCGCGATATCGATATGCTCGATATGGGCGCGGATGTCGTCGACGACGGCGGCGATCTGCGCCCGCCGGTCGGGCTGGCCGCGATTGTCGACGAGGACGCGAATCGGCTTTTCGAAGCGGCGGATGCGGTCGACCCGGCCGGCGACGCTGAATTCGGCCCCGAACGCGATCTTGAACAGTCCGTCGGCGATCTGCGCATCGGTGAACGCCTTGCGCTCCATCGCCCGGTTGCGCGCAATGTCGGCATTTTCCGCCCGCGCCGGAGCAGACGTCGCCGCCAAGACGGTTATGACGATGCCGGTCATGACAATGCCGGCCGCGACCCTGGCGGCCGCAAGACGGCGGCGCCCGCAATTGCCGACCCCCGTCAATGTCGTGCTCCGGCCACCCGCCGCCTCCCTGTGCCCCGCGCGCGGCCAAGGGCCGCCAGCGACACTTTAGGTCGCGGACGGCAGGCGCGAGGCTCTTGTCTGCAGGGCGCGCATCCGCTCGGCGAGGTTGCTCTTGAGGTCGCCGGCGTCGCCGCCGGTGGCGGTCCGCCCGCCGCCATTGACCTGTGCCTGCAGCGGGGCCTCGGCCGCCAGGATCGCCTCGATCGGCGAATCCGGTCCGTCCAGCACCGCGGTCATGCGGGCGACTTCGGCGGCGATATCATTGATGCGTTCCCGCAGCAGCGCATTCTCCACCCGTTCCGACGCCCAGGACGCCTCCGCTTCCCGCCGCATGGCGCTGATTTCGCCGAGCAAGCGGACGCGTTCGGCCTTTGCCGCTTCCAGTTCCTGCGTCAGCAGCGACTTCTCGCTCATCAGGCTGCTGACTTCTTCCTTGGTGAGATCGCTGCTGCGCGCGATTTCGGAACGCAAATCCGCCTCGGTGCGGCCCGCTTGCGCAAGCGCGGTCTCCAGCCGCACGCACTCCTCCTCGCGCTCGCGCAGCAGACGGCCCTGTTCGGCGATCCTGGTTTCAAGCTCCTGCGCGCGCCGGCCGAGGGCGTCGGTTTCGGCGGTCTGCACGGCAAGCTGCTGCTCCAGCTGGCCGACGCGCTTGCCGAGATTCTCCACCCGGCCGCGCTCCTGCATCAGTTCGTGCGAGGCATTCTCCGCCTCGATACGTTCGCGATCGAGACGGTCGGAGGTGATCTTGATCTCGCGCTCGTAGTCGCTGATGCGTTCCTTCAGCGCGTCGATCTGGGTCTTCAGGGCGACGATCTCGATCCGCTGGCTGTCGGCGGTTGCCGATTTCTCGTCAAGCGCGTGCGACTGCCGGGCGAGTTCCGCGATCTTGTCGGCAAGGGTCAGTTCGGTTTCGCGCAATGCCGCGGTCTTGGCGGCATATTCCTCCTCGGTCGCCCGCAACTGCTCCTTCAGCGCTTTCTCGCGGGCTTCGAGAGCGAATATGGTTGCGGTCTTTTCGCCAAGCTCGACCTTGAGGCGGTTGATCGCGTCGGTCTTCTTGCCAAGCTCGGCCAACTGGCTCGTGGTCCTGGCTTTCATCTGCTCGACGCTCATTTCCAGCCGCCGCGTGGACATCGCAAATTCCGCGCGCAACTGGTCCTTGTCGGCCTGGATCTCCGCCATCGACAGGGGGGTGGAGGCTTCCAGCCGCCGCATCGTCAGGCGCACGGCACGATTGTGAACGAGCGGAACGAAGATGATGCCCAACAGACTTGCGATCAGAAACCCGATCGCAAAATACATCACCGGTTCGATCATGACGGCTACCCTGACGCGGACAATACCGAAAGTGTCGTAGAATGGCATGGATGCGCCGGATCATTCCAGCGTCCCTGGAGGTTAACCTAAACTCCGCTGCTGCTTTGCGAAAGCGGATTTGTGCCGGTCGAGCCACGGAACGGGGCCGGGACCACCGGCCGACGGTTCGCCGCGGTCAGAACGGATTCCAGGTCGGCCGCTGCGTAAATTTGAGATAGCCGACGTTTGCACCGAGGCGAAAACCGACGCCGGAACGGATCGGAACCAGGACGACGCCGTTGGCGGTGAGTGCCGTCATGCCAAAACCGCCGATAAAATAGGCGGAACCGTCGATCCCTGCGAACCGATGGTAGATCGCTTCGGTCGCGGGCAGGTTATAGACGAGCATCATGGTGCGCGCACCGTCGCCGCCGGCATCGAACCCGATCGAGGGGCCCTGCCAGAAGACCCGCAAATCGCCGGCATTCTTCGTAAACAGGGTCCCTTCGCCGTAGCGCAGCCCGGCCACGAACGCGCCGCCGGCTTCCTCGCCGAGGATATAGCCGTTCGGCAACCCCCATTGGCTGATGGCCTTTTCGACGACCTGGGCAAGGCCGCGCGAAACGGTGCCGAAAAACCGGTGCCCGGCCTCCAGCACTTCATTCGGCGAAAACTGGTTCTGCTGCGCCGCCGCGGGCGGCGCGGCGAGGCTTGCAAGCACCGCGGCGAGGGACAGAATTCGGAGAATGGCGCGCATCGGGTGCTCCCTGGTTCGGCGGGTGGGCTCGTCGCTTAACGCGTTACTCACGCGGGCCTTGCTAGGCTGACCGGCGCGCCGGCGCAGGCCGCGCGCACGAATCGGAACACCCAAAGACCGAATCATGATCGTTTTATTCCGTCAACAAAGGCCGCGGACGCCCGTCATGGCGGCGCTTGCCGTGGGCGCAGCCCTGGCCGGGGGCATGGTTGGAATTGTGGCAACCGCCGCACTGTATGACCTGCGCGCGGCCACCACCGAGCGCGTCGTGGTCGATCGCCATACCGGGCTCGCCATCAGCGGTTTTGACCCGGTCGCTTACTTTACCGATGCCGAAGCGCGCGCGGGCAGGCCGGAATACGAGCACCATGCGGCCGGTGTGACCTGGCGGTTCCGGAACGAGGGCAATCTCGGCGCCTTTGCCGCCGGTCCCGAAATCTATATGCCGCAATTCGGCGGCTACGATCCGACCGGTATTGCACGCGGCGTGGCGACGCCCGGTCACCCGCAGCTCTGGCTGATCCACGACCGGCGCCTTTATCTGTTCTATTCGGACGCCGCGAGAAACGACTTTGCCGCCGACGCGGACGCAATCCTTGCCCGCGCCGAAAGCCGCTGGCCGGAAGTGCTGCGGACGCTCGTTCCCTAACCCGGCTTTTCAACGTGCGCGCCGGCGCGCGACGCGTCGCCCCAGGCGATGAAACCCGGCACGCCGAAATCGCGTTCGGCGCCGCCATAAAGAAGCGGCCGACCTTGCGGATCGACGACGCAGCCGCCGGCGGCCGCGACAATCGCGTCGCCCGCCGCGATGTCCCATTCCCGGGTCGGCGCAAGCCGCGGATAGACATCGGCCTCGCCCTGCGCAATCAGGGCAAACTTGAGCGCGGACCCGCATGCGAGCACCCGCGCCTGCGGCCAGGCCGCGACGAAGGCCTGCGTCCGTGCATCCAGATGCGAGCGGCTGACCAGTGCGACCGGCTGTGCCGGCCAGGTGCGGGAGCGCACCTGCTCGATCGCGGTTGCCGCGCCCGGCTCCTCGCCCGCCGCGAGGCGCAACAC